>JAAZCR010000146.1 GCA_012513195.1 Bacilli bacterium
ATCAGCTGCATAAGGAATATCATTTGGTAATTTGTTTCCTCTATTTGCTACACATTGTAATAAATCTTCTAGATAAATCTTTTCACCTTCAACTTGTTGTAAAAGGTTTTCAGCATCTTGTCCATTTGGATGTGTAGTTTCACATGCTGGTAAGACTTCTAAGATTTGCTTATTGTATAATAAAGCAATGTTTTCCACAGAAGATGGTGCTGCATACATCTTACCGTTATATAATGTTACAGTATAAGAAGACTCTAACATTATATTTTTAATGTATTGAGCATCTCTATCATGGAATTCGAATAATAAACCAGCTTCTCGAAGGTCAACAATACTGTTGTGTGGAATAAAGAAAACATCCCCACCTAAACCTGCAGGTCCATCTAACTTTAATTTTTCCGCAACGTCAACAGAACCTACATTTTCCCATTTTAATGGTACATCAGGGTATTTTGCTTTCCATAATGCGATAACTTTTTCTGCAAATGCTTCGTTATCTGTCCATAATGGTAACTCTGCACCTTTTTCAAATTCATACTCCCCTTTTTGTTCGTTCCATACTAAATCATCAGCGAATTTAGCTGTAACTTTTTTCTTTCCTGTACATGAAACTAATAAAACAAGGGAAGCGAAAACCCCAAAAATTATAAAAAACTTTTTCATCTTTCTCCTCCTTATATTTTATACAATTTCTTATGTAAATAATATATCACAGCAATAAAGCGTTTACAATCGTGTAATCGTTTACGGATTTTTATAATTTATTCTAATTTTCGCATAATCCACTATTTCTCATATAACTAGGAGATTTAACTTTACACTATGACTTATTTCCTCCTCTCTTTACGTTTTTTTACAACGTTTTTAAAGAATAACCAAACGAATATAAAGAGGATAATGTAGAAGATAATTACCGCTATAAGAGTAACAATAATATTAGCAGGAAAAAGTTGTTTAAATGCTTCTATAGTGCTATACCCTCTTACTCCCATACTTTCAAGAAATTCTAAATCATAATCTTTAATGTTAATTTCATGAGAAAAAAATATATGATTATCATGATCATATAAGTTAATTAATATATCACTAAGGCACTTCTCTTTAATTTCATCAATATTAAGTTCAAAGTTTACTAAATGAAGCGTAAAATACTCATGTGATAAAATGGGATATTCCGTGTGATATCCATTACAAGATACAACCATCTTCGTCTTATCATCATTTACTGAAGTGGATAAATGAATCAATTCTGTATTTATATTCGTAATATAGAAGGAATAACCTGGATTTCTTTCTACTGTGCCTTCTTCATTTCTACTATAAAGAATAACCGCATAAATATGCATATTATATTTATCATTGTTATCCATAAACACGGGTTCTTCTAAATAGTAATCGTAATTTTTTAAAAGGAACTCGTAATCATTAGACTTTATCGCATGATCTATTTGATTAACATAATAATTCGAATAGGCAACACCCCAAATAAGAATTAAAGATGCTATTATAATTGAAATAACTAAAGTAATATTTAACATTTTTATTAAAATTCTCATGTTTCCACCTCATAAAACAAAACTCTATTTCAACTTTAATTTGACATGTAATATTATACTATAAAAATGTAAAATTAGGTAAGCGCTTAAAATGTGTATCCTGTTACATATTGATAGTGAATTGACGCAGTAATAATCATTTCCTATAATGAAACAGAAGGGAGTGATGAATATGACAAAGATTAACATTGCGGCTGTATACCATGAAGCAAAAAGTCGCTATGCTTATGCATATGATAAAGATACGCTCCACCTGCGTCTACGTACCGCCAAAAATGATGTCGATAATGTGAAAGTAATATATGGAGATCCTTTTAATTGGGGACCAAAATCTAAAGATGACAAAACTTATACTGAACATGTCTGGAAATATGAAAGTACGGAACATTTAAATATGGTCAAAGAGTATGAAACGGACCTGCATGATTATTGGTTTATTGCGATTAGACCAAAATATCGGCGCACCAAATATGTTTTCATTCTCGAAAAAGGGGACGAACAACTCCTTTATGGTTGTCGTTATATAGTTGATATTTCCAAAAACAAGGAAAAAGTATTGGATCTTTTCAATTATTTTAACTACCCATTCATTAATCCTATTGATGTATACAAAGCACCTGAATGGGTTAAAGAAACGATATGGTATCAAATTTATCCAGAAAGATTCGCTAATGGTAATAAAGAAAATGATCCAAAAAATGTCCTTGAATGGGGAAGTATTGAAAATGTCAAAAACAACATGTTCTTTGGTGGTGACTTAGAAGGTGTAATCGAAAAACTCGATTATCTAGCTAATCTTGGAATTAATGGAATTTATTTTACTCCGATTTTCACATCACCAAGTAGCCATAAATATGACATAATAAATTATTTTGAAATTGATCCGCAGTTTGGGGATATCCAAGTATTAAAAACACTTGTAAAAGAAGCGCACAAGCGTGGTATTCGAGTTATGCTTGATGCGGTTTTCAACCATTGTAGTTTCTATCATCCATTTTTTCAAGATGTTTTAAAATATGGTGAAAAATCTACATATAAAGATTACTTTCACATTAAAAAATTCCCTGTGTTTGCAGGTAACCCAAAAGATTTCCATTTTGATGATGATAAAAACGTGTTAAATTACGATACCTTTGCGTTTACACCATTTATGCCAAAATGGAACACAGAACACCCAAAAGTTAAAGAATACTTACTAGATGTAGCGAGATTTTGGATTACAGAATGTGATATCGATGCTTGGCGTTTGGATGTTTCAAATGAAGTAGATCATGCATTTTGGCGTGCCTTTAGAAAAGTTTGTGACGAAACGAAACCTGACTTCTTTATTGTTGGTGAAAATTGGGATGATTCTTACGCTTGGTTACAACCAGATCAAATGCATTCAGTAATGAATTATGAGTTTATGTTCCCTGTATGGAGTTTCTTTGGTCATAGATCAATAAAAGCTACAGAATTTAAATATAAAATTAATAAACTCTTATGCTTATATCCCAAAAATATTGGTGAGTATTTATTTAATCTCCTCGATAGTCACGATACAACCAGAATTCTTAATATTTGCCAGGGTAATAAACAAATAATGAAATTAGCCTATGTCTTTCAGATGACTTTTGGTGGAACACCAGTTGTTTATTACGGGGATGAAATAGGCTTAGCTGGTGGACATGATCCTGATAACCGTAGATGTATGATATGGGATGAAAACCTTCAAGACCTAGATATGTTTAAACATATTCAAAAGTTAATCAGTTTAAGAAAAACTTATCCACTAATGCGAGAACTTGATATAAAATGGGTAGATACAAATGATAATACAAATCATTTAATCTATAAAAAGCAAACAAAAGATGGCACCCTTTATGTTGTCATCAATAATCAAAATCAACCTTTAAATCTTATGAAGGAAGAGTTAGTTGGCGATTTCTACGATGTATATAACGATAAGATTATCACTATTAAATCTAATTATATCGTTAATCCATATGGATTCTTAATTTTAAAAAAATTATGTAAAAATAAAGAATAAATAAGTAGATGAAATCGATAAAATGTTAAAATAATTAACTAAGCAAATGTAAGGTTAATATTTAAATAAATTAAAACTATAAAAGAGGCTAAAATGATGTAATTCCCTTTCAGTAGGGTAGTACATTTCCTC
>JAAZCR010000147.1 GCA_012513195.1 Bacilli bacterium
ATTAAAAGGAGAAGGTGCAAAAGGTACTACTATCTCCATTGCCTTTGCGGGTAAAGGTCAACATCAAGATGCGGGGGCAAAAATGATCCATTTAGCACCTAACACATCATCAACCATTATTTCAAAATCTATTTCTCGTGGTGGGGGTATCGTTAACTACCGTGGTTTAGTTAACATTGGTAAGTACGCGAAAAATGCGAAATCCCATGTTGAGTGTGATACCATTATTCTCGATGGCATCTCTAAATCCGACACTATACCAATCAACATCATCAATACTAGTGATGCCACATTAGAACATGAAGCAACAGTTTCTAAAGTATCTGAAGATCAATTATTCTACCTTATGAGTCGTGGTTTAACAGAAGAACAAGCGACAGAAATGATTATCATGGGCTTTATTGAACCATTTGCGAAAGAACTTCCTATGGAGTATGCGGTTGAGTTAAACCAATTATTAAAACTCAATATGGAAGGGTCAATTGGTTAGTTATTAAACTGTATACAATTATTTGTATACAGTTTTTTTATGTAACTATAAATCGTAACAAGTTAATCCTTTTTTCTCTTTTTTGTAGTAAAATATAAATGATTAATTTTAGTCGGAGTAGGTATGTATGAACAAACAAACAATAAAGATTATCAGTTTCATGACACTAATAACTCTAATAAACAATCTAGCACATCCAGTAACTCCAGAACTTGTGAGTAGTATTGGTTACGGATCTTTTCTCTTAGGTACGCTATTTGCGGTAATGTCTATGGAGACGTTTTTTATGTCACCTTTTTGGGGTATGTTTTCTGATAAATATGGACGGAAAATCGGTATCATTATCGCGTTAGTAGGTTATGGTTTAAGTCAACTTGGCTTTGGCTTTTCAACTAAACCCAGTATCATCATTGTTTTTCGCTTACTCGCGGGTGGAATAAACTGTGCTTCACAAGTAGCGGGTTTAGCTTATTTGGTTGATGTGACTTCCCTCAAAGAACGCACCAAAGCCATGGCCTTATATACAGCATTAACCGGTTTTTCTTCGACTTTAGGCTATTTAATTGGTGGGCTAGTAGGTAATAACGATTATCACAATGCCTTTATCTTACAAAGTACACTATGTTTTATTACTGCTGTTCTCGTTATTTTCTTTTTAGAAGAAAGTCATAAAGAAACTGTTATTAAGAAGAAGACTCCATTTATAAGTAGCATAGGTAAATACCGTTATACTATTGTACCTTTGTTATTAGTGATCACAATGATTACAAGTTTCTTTTCCACAGGATTTAATAATGGTTTTAATTCATATATGAAGTTTGTGTTAAACCTTGGACCCAAATATATAGGGATTATTATGGCGATTACTGGGTTAATCGGACTTCTTATGAATATACTTATTTTTCCTTTAATTAAAAGATTTATCAATGATTATCATACGCTAACATTCAGCATTGTCATGATGGTGATTTTCCTTACATTAGCGATGTATTTTGAAACTCATAACTTCACGACTTCGTTAATTTTACTGATTTTTTTCTTTGCCTTTCTTGCTATATATAAACCCGTCCTTCAAAGTATTATTTCGAAATTAGGGAATGCGAATGGCGAAATCATGGGTTTAAATAATGCCTT
Organism: Bacilli bacterium; assembly: GCA_012513195.1. Lineage (GTDB taxonomy): Bacteria > Bacillota_I > Bacilli_A > Haloplasmatales > Haloplasmataceae > JAAZCR01. Next base: position 1,625 of record JAAZCR010000147.1, read on the forward strand.
TACCGCCCTTGGTAATGTAGGTGGGTCCTTCTATGCTGGTGCTGTTTTTGCGTATAGTGTTAATTTAACTTTTTACTCCTTGGCACTAATTCTTTCTTTAGCACTTATTTTATTGCTTATTAAGCGAAAAAAACTAATGGAATATGGGTGGTAAAATGAAAAAATTATTACGGGAGAAAATTTTATCAATACGTAATCAACTCACCAAAACAGAAGTTGAAGAGTTATCAACGAAAATCATTGATAACATTAAAAGTATGTTTTATTTAAGTAAGTATCAAGTGCTAGCTTTTTATCTTCCCTTAGGTAATGAAGTTGATTTACGTCCTCTTATTCAAGAATTGTTAGATAACGGAAAAACCATTGTTTTACCAAAAACCTTGGATAAACATACCATGGCATTTTATCCTATAAAAGATTTAAACGATTATCACATCGGACGATTTAAAGTGATGGAACCAAACAGTAATGAAAAAATGCCAAAGGACGCCATTGAAATCATGTTCATCCCTGGCATTGCGTTTTCTCATAAAGGTTATCGATTAGGGTTTGGAGTGGGCTATTATGACCGCTATTTAGTGGATTATCCTAATATAAAAGTAGGAGTATGTTATGACTTTCAAGTTGTAGAGGAACTACCAACAGATCTTTATGATATTCCTGTTGATGTGATTATAACGGAAACTCCCAGACCTTTGTACCGTGATGAGGATTAGATTCACGATCTGTGGAGATTTCGGAAATATGGGATAAGGCAACTCCGGCCATAGTATCACTTTCTTTTTGCGTTGAAAGGTCACCTAAAGAGAGTACACCTTCTAGTTTCCCATTACCATCAGTTACTACTAATCGGCGAACTTGGTGGTCACTCATTAAATGTGCAGCCGTCCCTAGTTCAGCATCTGGATTTATGGTGATTACATCCGTCGTCATGATGTTTTCTAACCTTTCTGTAACATCTTTACCTAGTGCTAGGCCACGAATGACGATATCGCGGTCTGTTACAACACCAACTACTTTATTAACTTCATCAGTAATGGGAATAAAACCGATATTATGTTCCTTCATCTTTTTACTAGCTACTAAAATAGTATCATGGGGTGTTAAAGTAATCACGCTTCTTGTCATGATATCGGCAACTTTCATTTTCATTCCTCCTCAAGATTAGTGTTATACTAATACCTTTTTCTATACATCATAAATAAATAGGTATTAGGTATCATATAATGTTTAAGAGGAGGGATGGTATGTTTAGAGTTGATCGGATTTATGTAAACAATAAGCAATTCTATACTTATACGATTAAACTACCAAAGACTACTTTACTGATAATTGCGAATGATGTTGGCTTCATGAGTTGCCGCGCCATTGATGTCGATGTGTTTGATAGTTTACCCCACTTAAAAGAACGTGAAGTTGTGTGTGCTTGTGCTGCGGGTGTAAAAACAATTGAAGAGTTACTCAACGCCCCACTAGTAAAAGTCACGGAAGCAGCTAAAGCAAGAGGTATTCATGTCGGAATGATAGTTCGCGAAGCATTGAATTATCTTGAGTGATTATGTATAAACGAAGAAGAAAAAAAAGGCTCACAGTTAAGAAGATTCTTCTCTTTTTTAGTTTACTAATATTATTAGTTTTATTTTTAATTAAAACCTATTTTCGTTCACCTATTATCGTGTATGCGAGTGAAAAGGCACAGTTTTATGCTTCTGTAGTAATTAATGACGCAGTGAGTACTCGCATTGTGCCGAATATAAATACCGATAATATTATTAACATACAAACGCGCAGTAATGGCACGGTTAGTGGGGTAATCGTTGATGTGCATCAGGTAAATTTACTGATTGCCCAAATGGCGAAAGAAATCCAAACACACCTAATTAACATCCAAAATGATGCGAATCATGAACTCCACCACTTAACAATTCCGTTTGGTATGATTTTTAATAACCCTTATTTAAGTAATTTTGGCCCCAAACTTCATATTAAACTACGGATGATTGGTAGTGTTCATACTGATGTGGTATCTACAGCTAAGGCCTATGGAATCAATAATAGTTTAATCGAAGTGAGTATTAAAACGACTGTAAAATTTCAAGTAGCGATTCCCCTACAAACAGAGGAAATCACCGTAACTACTCACACTCCTTTATTGATAAAAATAATCCAGGGTAGTATTCCAAACTATTATTTTGTGGGCGGAAGTGGTGTGGTTATTCCTCCAATTGGTGATGATAAAAGGGGCGAGGAATAAGTAAAACAATTATATTTATAAATAATCGAAGTTATGTTATAATAGGCTGAGGTGATATTGATGATAATAGTCAATGGAAAGGTCTTTGAATTAGTAAAAGAATATCGTGAAGCTTTTAATGAACAAGTTTTTCGGGAAAAATATACGGAAGCATTAGATAAATACGATGTAATCGTTGGTGATATTTCCTCGAATATCCTTAGATTGAAAGGTTTTACCACTAAGGATCCCACCTCACCCAATTATGTCAAAAATATTCCCGATTACATAAATGAATCCTGTAACTACAATTGTCCGTACTTCATCTTGAAGCGGGTCAAAAATAATGAATAAGGGATTCTTAATAGACCTCGATGGAGTCGCTTATCTAGGGGAAAACGTGATTCCTTCTTGTCGTGATTTTATTAAAAAATGTAACGAGAAGGGTATTAAGTTTTGTTTTGTGACCAATAATTCCTCACGGACAACGGATACCATTTATGAACATCTAGTCTCACTAGGGTACGAACTAACAAAAGATAACATCATTACATCGAGCGAAGTCACCGCTAATTACATCGTAAAAGAAAAACCCAATGCCCGTGTATACTTAATAGGTATGCGTGGTATTAGAGAAGAACTTGAAAAACATCATATTCAAATTGTCGAAAAAGATGCTGATTATGTCGTGATTGGAATCGACTTTGATATCAATTATGATAAATACACCAAAGCATTAAGAGAAATTTTGAACGGGGCTAAATTCATCTCCACTAATAGCGACCACCGCTTATCACGGTCCGATGGAGTTGCGCCTGGTAATGGAGCACTAACCAAAGTGTTAGAGTTTTCCTCAGGGATTGAAGCTCTATATATGGGGAAACCCCAACAAGAGATGTTTGTCTATGGCTTACAAAAATTAAACTTACCAAAAGAACAAGTTATGATGATTGGGGATAATTATTATACCGATATCCTTGGTGCTCATAACTTTGGTATGGAAAGTATCTTTGTCGAAACAGGGGTTATGACCATTAAGGAGATCAAGCATTTCCCCGTTAAACCAACCATTATCGTAAAGAACTTATTAGAATTAGATATTTAAAAAAGTGCTTATTCATTTGATAAGCACTTTTTATTTGGATAATTGTTAGTTATTGTTAATTTTATAAAAGTATTTAATAAAATTATTAACATAAAATAAAGTAGACCAATAGACGATAAGTGTTTTTGTGGACATTTTTTTTAAACCAATATATAATAAAATGGTACGATGAAAAGGAGTTGTTACCATTGAACGATACGGAAAAACTCATCATTGAAATTCTTAATAAGATTCGTCCATATATCCAACGGGATGGTGGCGATGTAGAATATCCTCGTTTCGAAGATGGCATCGTGTATTTACGTTTACTAGGTGCCTGTGTTGGATGTAGCGCAGCTGATTCGACGATTAACGATGTAATCGAACAAATACTAGTCGAAGAAGTACCAGGAGTAATTGCGGTTGAACAAGTCTTGTAAAGTGTTTCCAAGTCTAACTTGGAAACTTTTTTATAATAATTTACGAATCAAACGTAAGTTTTCTTCAATGATAGGGAGATTCATAAGGATTTTGTGAATACCCCTTTCTTGTTCATATTTAATATAATCAAGTAAGGCCTCAAAGAAATATAAAGGATAGCCAATTAATCCATAAAAGATCTCGCCACGGGGCTGATAATTCTTTAAATAGTTATAAACTTCCGTTTCTGTGAAGCGTTTCTTATATATACGGGGGACATTTACAATATCATAAGCTTGTTTATAATTAAACTGGCTCTTAATTAATAATTCTAAACTGTTTTCTGCAAGATGGGAAAAATATAAGTATAGGGCTTGAACATAAAGCGGAAGTTGATTATACTTAAGAGCATAGTAATTATTAAATTCATCTAAAAGAACTTCTAAATCATAATTAAAATACTGAATTAAGGTAAGTTCTTGTTCTTGCATATGATCAATCCCTTCAATTAATTATATGCAAGATGATTGAGATATTTGAAAGGAGGAAAAAAAGTGAAAGTAGATTATACTGAACTCAAAAAAGTAGCAATCGACCTATTAGCTGAACGTGGTGTTACCTTAGAGGATATCGCTAAGATTACTTTAGAGATTCAAAGTCAATACTACGATGATATTACATTAGAATACTGTTTAGAACATGTTAATCATGTCTTATCAAAACGGGAAGTTATTAATGCGGTATTAACAGGTATTAATCTCGATATTATGGCTGAACAAGGACACATCAAAGAACCATTAAGATCAATTCTCATGAATGACTATAGTTTATATGGTATTGACGAAGTCTTAGCATATTCAATCATAAATGTTTATGGATCTATTGGTTTAACTAACTATGGTTATGTTGATAAGTTAAAGGTAGGTATCTTAAAAGATATCAATGATAAAATTAAATACCATGAACGTTGTAACACTTTTCTTGATGATATAGTAGGTGCGATTGCGGCAGCTGCAGCTGGACGAATTGCCCACAGCAAAAATTAAGTAAAGGATGGAGAAGATTATTAACAAGTTTGACTTAACAATCATTGGGGCAGGACCAGTGGGAATGTATGCGGCTTATTATGCGGCACTTAGAGACTTACGCGTTAAGATCATCGATTCATTAACACACCTTGGTGGACAACTTCAAGCTTTATATCCTGAAAAATACATCTATGACATTCCTGGTTTTCCGCAAATTAAAGCAGAAGATTTAATTAAATATTTGACAACCCAACTTGAGAATGTTAAAGATAGCGTAGAAATTGTCTTAGGTGAACGTGTAGAATATTTACGAAGGAATGAAGAGCTTAATCTCTTGGAGATTTGTACAGATAAGTTATGTCACTATTCAAAAACCGTCTTAATCACAGCAGGTAAAGGCGCATTTCAACCGCGCACATTAGGTTTAGAAAACGAAGAATCATTTTCTAACATCCATTATTTCGTTAATAATATGGACAAGTTTAAAGATAAACGCGTTGTCATCTTTGGCGGTGGCGATTCTGCCGTAGATTGGGCCAACATGTTAAAAACAGTTGCCCAGGAAGTTACTGTTGTACATCGACGCCATGAGTTTCGTGCTCATGAGAAAAGTGTACAAGAAATGCTTAATTCGTCTGTAAATGTGTTAACTCCATATGTTGCGACCGCCCTTGAAGGGCGTGACGGTAAAGTCAAAAAGGTTTATGTTAATAATGTGGAAACAAATGCGACACTAACCCTTCTTGTTGATGAAATTATTGTTTTGTATGGCTTTTTAAGTTCTCTTGGTCCTATTGAGAGTTGGGATTTAACTCTAGAAGATCGGGCGTTACTTGTCGACTCAAAACAAGCAACGAACATATCAGGTATATATGCCGCTGGTGATGCCTGCATCTATCCTGGAAAAGTAAAAATGATAACCTGTGGCTTTGGTGAAGCAACTATCGCGATTAATAGTATTTATCAGTATCTCTATCCTTATAAAAAGACTCTACCTTTTACCAGCACTAAACACTAAAACTCGACATTAATCGCGATTTTTTTACGTTAAAGTGCGTATAAATGTTGCTTTATGGTATAATTTAAAGTGATACTAGATATTGAGGTGTTTACTATGGCTTTAATTAAAGAAGGGAGTGTCATCAAAGGCAAGGTTACGGGAATACAACCCTATGGAGTTTTCGTTAGTTTAGGGCGCGATATCATGGGGTTAATCCATATTTCCGAATTAACAGATGAATATGTAAAAGATATTAATGAGTATGTCCAAGTAGGCGATATTGTGCGTGTTAAGGTTTTAGAGATTGATTATGAAAATAAAACTGCTAAACTTAGTTTAAAACAGGCCCAAAACTATTACACGCGCTTTTTAGAAAGTCGCAAGAAAAAAACTAAAGCGATTGAAGAAACGCCGAGTGGCTTCGCAAATTTAAAGAACATGGTAGAAAAACTTACTAACAAAAGGTGATTATGATGGAAAAATATGTTAAACTAGATTATCGCAATGCATTACCATTTATCAGTGAACAAGAGATTCAAAATTATAAACCGTTCGTTGAAACATGTCATCATCTATTACATGAAAAGAAAGGCGCTGGCAGCGACTTCTTAGGATGGTTAGATTGGCCTGAAAGATATGATAAAGAAGAGTTTGACCGAATACTTAAGGCCGCTACGAAAATCCGTCGTGATTCCAAAATCTTAGTGGTCATTGGTATTGGTGGCTCTTATTTAGGCGCAAAAGCCGCAATTGAAGCGTTAAGTCATCATTTTTATCAACTTAAAGATGATGTTAAAGTTTTATTTGCGGGCCAAAATATCTCTTCAAGTTACTTACATGACTTAATTGATGTTTTAAAAGATACTGATTTTTCAATTAACGTTATTTCCAAATCAGGTACAACTACCGAACCAGCTATCGCCTTTAGAGTGTTGAAGAAGTTATTGGAAGATAAGTACGGTAAAGAAGAAGCTAA
>JAAZCR010000017.1 GCA_012513195.1 Bacilli bacterium
GTACTTCATATTGACGATTATTAATGGTAATCTTTACAGTATTCATCGACAACCCTCCTAAATTCTCACAATGGCACCAATTTTAGGTGGACATGCTTCAAGGCAAGCACCGCACTTGATGCACAATTCTTGATTAATTACACTACGGCGTTTACCTGTACGTTCATTCGCAACTTCACCAGTAGCGGAAATAGCTTCTTGTGGACAAACATTGATACATTTACCACAGGCAATACATTTATCCGTAACTACATATTGTAGAAGTTTTTGACATACATGGGCAGGACATTTCTTATCAACGATATGAGCGATATATTCATCGCGGAAGTGTTCTAGGGTTGATAATACTGGGTTAGGTGCTGTTTGACCTAAACCACATAAAGAATTATCTTTGATATAATGAGCTAAACTTTCAAGTTTATCTAAATCATCTAGAGTTGCCCGACCTTCAACAATTTTATCTAATAATTCTCTTAAACGGTAAGTACCTTCACGACAAGGAGTACATTTACCACAAGATTCGTCACAAGTAAAATCGAGATAGAATCTTGCGATATCCACCATACAGTTATCTTCGTCCATGACAATCATCCCACCAGAACCCATCATGGAACCTAAACGCGTTAAGTTTTCATAACTAATTGGTGTATCAAGATATTTTTCTGGTAAGCAGCCACCAGATGGACCACCTGTTTGTACTGCTTTAAACTTCTTACCGTTAGGGCATCCGCCACCAATACCATAAATAACTTCTCTTAAAGTAGTTCCCATTGGTACTTCAACTAAACCAGTATTCTTAATCTTACCACCTAAAGCGAAAACCTTTGTACCTTTGGAATCTTCGGTACCAATGCTGGCGAACCATTCTGCACCATTATTGATTATCGCTGGGATGTTCGCATATGTTTCAACGTTATTTAATAAAGTAGGTTTACCCCATATCCCTTTTTCAGCTGGGAATGGTGGCCGAACTCTTGGCATCCCGCGTTTACCTTCAATGGATTCGATGAGTGCTGTTTCCTCACCACAAACGAAAGCACCAGCACCTAAACAGATTTCAATATCAAAATTAAAACCAGTTCCTAAGATGTTTTCACCTAAGAGACCATATTCACGTGCTTGATTAATCGCAATATTTAAACGTTTAACCGCAATTGGATATTCTGCTCGTACATAAATGTAACCTTTGGATGCACCAATCGCATATCCCGCAATTGCCATCGCTTCAAGGACAGAATGAGGTGTACCTTCAAGAATGGAACGGTCCATGCATGCGCCTGGGTCACCTTCGTCGGCATTACATGCGACGTATTTTTGGTCAGCTTTGTAACTAGCCGCAATTGCCCATTTTTTTCCTGTAGGGAAACCTGCTCCCCCACGGCCTCTTAAACCAGACTTAGTTATTTCTTCAATGACTTGCTCAGGAGTCATTTCTGTTAATACTTTTGTTAATGCCTTATAACCATCAACCGCAATATATTCATCAATATTTTCAGGGTCGATAACACCGCAGTACTTCAACGCAATCCGCATTTGTTTAGCATAGAATTCTACTTCATTAACTGACTTAACAGTGTCAGTTTCTTCTTCTAATGCTTCATAATATAAGAGATCCTTGACGATACGACCTTTATATAAATGTTCTTCTACTATGCGTTTGGCATCTTCAACTTTAACCCGAGAATAGAACGTGCCTTCTGGATATACAATGACGATTGGACCAGCTTCGCAAAGTCCGAAGCAACCAGTCATAACCACTTGAACTTCATTTTCTAATCCAAATTCGGCAATGTATTTTTCCATTTCTTTTTTGATCTCTTGCGAACGTGAGGATGTACAACCTGTACCCCCACAAATTAATACATGTGAACGATATAATCGCATAACTACCCTCCTATTCCTTTGCCCGTTTACCAATAGTGTAATCTTCAATGATGCGATTGTTTACTAGATGTTCAACGACAACTTGACGTGCTTTCTCGGGAGTCATTTCCACATAAGTTACCTTTTCACCATCTTTATATACATCAAACATTGGTTCAAGACGGCACATGCCAACACAACCTGTAGGAACAACTTTAATGTTTTTTAACTCGCGACGGTTAATTTCTTCAACAAGCGCATTTAATACCTCACGAGCTCCTGCGGAAATACCACAAGTCCCCATACCAACAACAATTCTCACTTCTTCTTTAGAATTGCGTAAATCGATATTCTTTAAAACTTCCATCCGAATCTTTTCTAAATCGGCAATCGTCTTTTTCATGTTACTCCTCCTTTTGGTATTTCGCCAAAATCTTTGGCACTTCGGTAGGGACCAGTTTACCATAAACATCGTTATTTATCGTGACAACTGGCGCTAAACCACATGCCCCGAGACAACGAGTAGCTGTTAAGGTGAATTTCCCATCTTCTGTGGTTTGCTCAACATCGATTCCTAATTCTTTCTTAAAACGATCGAGAATTGCTTGTGATCCCTTAACATAACAGGCTGTACCTAAGCAGACACCAATTAAGTTATCACCGACGGGTTCAGTAGAAAAGCGGGAGTAAAAGGTAACTACTCCATAAATATCCGCTACCGAAACATTTAATTCTTTGGCGATGTACTTTTGTACTTCGAGGGGAATACAGCCAAAGATTTCTTGGGCTGCATGAAGGACAGGCATGAGTCCCATAGTTTCACTACGATTTTCATCGATAAATTTTTGCAGCTTGGCGAAGTTTTCTGCACTTAAGTCTAATTTAGCCATTGTAATCCTCCCTTATCCAATTAATCACTGGTATTTCATTTATTTTAATCTCGTTTAATACGGTTTTAAGTTCTCTCGTATCGAGTTGATAATCTTTTACAGGACTTTTATGCTTAAAAACAAAATCAGTATCAGGATTTAAGATTATCAACGTTATGAATGTTTCTAACAAATCACCAAGTGGTAGGCAGTCAATCGAATGACGATTAAATTTGGCATTAACTACGGTACCTACATTTGGTTTTGATTCGATTGAAAAACTACCATTTGTGAGTTCCACATTTTGTTTAAATAAAGATAGTCCTAAGCCAACTTTCCTGGTCTTCCTAGTAGTATAAAAAGGGTCAGTAACTTTCTTTAATTCTTCTTCACTCATGCCCTTACCATTATCCTTAATCGTGACTTCTATGTAATCTGACGTTTCCTCAACACTTATTTCAACTAAACTTGCATTTGCTGCTAAGGAATTTTGCGCAATGTCTAAGATATGTAATGAGATGTCTCGCATTATTTATCACCGAAATACTTGAAAAATGCATCAATTGATTTGTTTTCTAGTTCAACAAAATTAATTCTTTCATTAATTGCGCCTAAGTAATGGGCATCGGAGTTACATATTACTTTATAATTAAGATTGTTGGTGGTATTTCCCATTTTACTTATTTCTACACCATCAATCGGTAGGTCAGGAGGGATAAATCCCAAAACCGTTATAATGCTATTTGCATAACGGTCAATATGGGATGGTATAACGATACCTTCTAATTTATGTACAAGATCAATTACTTCATTCATGCTCAATAAAGTAGAGTTACTTAACATTTTTACTACTTTATCTATTACTTCATCATTTTCATCATAAATGAGTTGAGCACCAAAGATTTCTTCTTTTATAAAAACATCGGGTAAATTCTGATCAATAATTTCTGTGAATCTATTTAAATCTTCTAAACTGCGAAAGTAACAGAGTAAATGAATACCTTCTTTAGTTTCTACTTCGATGCCAGGAATTACCACTAAAGAAGTATTGGTAGCTACTTTCAAAATTGGTTTTACATTTTTGGCACTATTATGATCTGTTATCGCAATTATATCTAATCCTTTTATTACAGCCATATTAACAATATTGTTAGGGCTCATATCTTTATCAGCACAAGGAGATAATCCAGTATGGATATGCAAATCATAATAACACTTAACCATTGAGAATCCTCCGAGCGACTTCAGCGCTCGTTAAACTGGTAGTGATGATATTAATTTTTTCTTGTTTAGCCTTACTCAAAGTGGTTTCATCTAAAGGAGCATCTTCGCAGATGATGATACAACTTACTTGCGTTAAGGAGGCCACTGCAACGATATTAACATGATTTAATAC
>JAAZCR010000148.1 GCA_012513195.1 Bacilli bacterium
ATGAAAGAAGAATTAATTACTATTCTTAAAATCCGATTTCATAATAATCAAGAACGTCATAGAGGATTATTATGGGAAGAAATTGAAAAACGGTTAGAGAACAGTCGAACTAAATTATGGTCACTTTACCATATGGAACAAACGGGTGGAGAACCAGATGTAATTGGTTATGATCAAGATAAGGATGAATACATTTTCGCTGATTGTTCCAAAGAAACACCAAAAGGACGGGTTAATGTTTGTTACGATGAAGAAGCAAGAATTAACAGAAAAAAGTTTCCACCTGAACATAGTGCTCTTGGGCTTGCTACAAGTTGGGGTATTGATTTGATGACAGAAGAAGAGTATCGCTATCTACAAACGCTTGGTGAGTTTGATACGAAAACATCAAGTTGGTTAAAAACACCGGAAAGTATTAGAAAACTAGGTGGAGCTATTTTTGGTGATCGCCGCTATAATACGGTGTTCATCTATCATAATGGTGCAGATTCCTATTATTCTGTTCGTGGCTTTAGAGGAATATTAAGAGTATAGAAAAATAAGACGAAAACTGAATTGTGGATTGTTTTTGCGTATCCGTTTTTAATACTGGATAATAAGTCAAGAGTTGGTGTTAACAGAGGGTATGGAACAAGTAAACACAGTTTATGCACCTCTACTCTAGACTTACACTTTTATACATGGTAGATTTATTCTGCCATTTTTTCTTTTTGTGTGATATAATAGGAAAAATAAAATCTGGAGGATTTTTATGGAACGGGTAAAGAAAACTATCGATTATCTTATTGATATGTTTAATAACAGCGAGTACTTAAATAATCACCCTGAAGAAAAGCGATACCGTTTAGAGCATACTTTTCGCGTAGCAAATATTGGTAAAGTGATTGCGGAAAGAGAAGGATTTGATCTTGAGGCTATGGTGATAGCATGCTTATTGCATGATATAAGTTATATTTATAAGTTCAAAACAGAAGAAGAATGGAAAAACCATGGTAGAACTTCCGCACGATTAATTCGTTCATTTGTCGAGTCGTTAAAATTTCCTAAAGAGACGGAAAATGACATTCTTTTTGGTATTGCGATTCATGTGGATGGTGAAGCTGATTTTCTAGGAGTGAAAACCCCGTTTGCGGAGTGCATTAGTGATGCTGATAACATCGATCGTTTCGATGTTTATCGTATCTATGAGACATTAAAATATGCTAAGTATGATGAATTGCCGAGTGATAAGCAAAGAGAATTTTGTATGAATAGGATATCAGGGTTAGTAAGATTGCTTAGTCAAACTTATGGAACTAAGACTTCAACAGCATTATTCCATGAAAAGTTAATGTTTCAAAAACAGATTTTTGAGCGGTTACTGGCACAATTGGATAACTCTTTAGAAACAAAATTATAATTATAGTTTCTCGAATAATGTTGCTTTTTGAATAAAAAAATAATAAAATAGGGTTGATTCTACGAGGAGGATAACTAATGGAAGCAATAACTATTATAGCGCTCGTACATTTTTTAATTACTTATGTATTATTATTAGCGCTTCCCAAGTATCGACCCTATGTTGCCTTAGTTTCAGCGTTAATTTTTGTAATCTATTTAAATTTTTCTTTTAAGGAAGTCTTTTATGCAATTGATTGGAACGTTATTTTGATGATTGCTGGTACAATGGGAATTGTTTATTTATTCATTGAATCAAAAATGCCAGCCTTATTAGCGGACAAAATAATTGCCAAAACGCCAAACGTAAAATGGGCGATAATTGCCCTGTCTTTATTTTCAGGATTAATCTCAGCTTTTGTAGATAATGTAGCCACAGTGCTAATGCTAGCCCCAATTGCTTTAACAATTTCGAAAAAATTGAATATATCTCCTGTCAAAAGTATCATCGCCATTGCGATAGCTTCTAACCTTCAAGGAGCAGCCACATTGGTTGGAGATACCACATCTATTCTTTTAGGAAGTAAAGCAGGATTAAACTTTTTAGATTTTTTCTATGATATCGATCGTGGTAAAATCGGAATGTTCTTCGTTGTACAAGCTGGTGCTATCGTTGCTACTAGTGTATTATTCCTAGTGTTTAGAAAAGATACACAAAAAATCGAAACAGAAGAAATGACAAAAGTTACCGATTATGTACCAACCGTACTATTAGTTTTGATGATTGTCTTTTTAATTATGGCGTCGTTTATTACCAACAAGCCTGCAATCACCAACGGTTTAATTACAATGGGTTTATTTGTGATAGGTGTTTTTTATAATTTTGCTCGTACTAATAATCGTAAAGTGTTCATCGAAGCAATTAAAGCTATCGATTATTTTACGATTTTACTACTCATGGGTTTATTTGTAGTAATAAGTGGGATTACAAAGGCTGGCGTTGTTGATGAGATAGCCAATCTAATTAGTAAAGCAAGTACTAATCCCTTTATCATCTTTACGATAATCGTTTGGGTATCGGTACTAGTCTCAGCTTTTGTGGATAATATCCCATACGTTGCAACCATGCTACCTGTTGCTGAATTAATTGCGAGGAAGACTGGTGTTGATCCTTTCTTACTCTATTATGGTTTAATATGTGGGGCAACTTTAGGTGGTAACCTCACACCAATTGGAGCGAGCGCTAATATTACTGGTATTGGTATACTAAGAAAAGAAGGATATGAAGTTAGTGCTGGTCAGTTTATGAAGATTAGCGTACCATTCACTTTAGCAGCTGTTACAACTGGTTATATCTTAGTTTGGTTAATTTGGCATTAAAATTAAATAATTAGGAAAAATAGAAACGGTTGCCGTTTCTATTTTTTTGTTATGTATAGTATTTGACATTGGTAGTAAAAGCGATACAATAATAATAGAACCCCCCAGGGGGGAGGGGATAAAGGAGGAATAATCCTTGAAAAAGAAAACACTAAAAATTGAAGGCATGACTTGTGCTGCATGTGTAAGAGCAGTTGAGCGCGCATCAAAAAAGTTAGATGGTGTAGTTGAAGCAAGTTGTAATCTAGCAACGGAAAAATTAGATATCACTTATGATGAAAATAAGATAACATTTAAAGATATTCAAGCTGCAATCGCTAAAGCAGGTTACCAAGCACTAGAAGAAATAGTCACTAAAACCTTTAAAATTGAAGGTATGACTTGTGCAGCCTGTGCTCGCACAGTAGAACGTGTTACTAGTAAACTAGATGGTGTAATTAATGCTAGTTGTAATTTAGCGACAGAAATACTACACATTGAATACGATCCTTATAAAGTGCGCGTGAGTGAAATAAAACAAGCTATCGAAAAAGCTGGATATAGAGCGATAGACGAAGAAGTAGCAGTTGATAAAGATAAATTGAATAAAGAAAGAATCATTAAAACTTTACTTTATCGTTTTATCTTCTCTTTAATATTTACTGTACCTTTACTATATATAACAATGGGTCATATGATCGGACTTCCTTTACCTAACTTTTTACATCCTGAACATGCCCCCTTTGTTTATGCGTTAACACAGTTAATACTTACATTACCAGTTGTTATAACAGGATATAAGTTTTATACACATGGATTCAAGAGTTTATTTAGACTAAGTCCTAATATGGATTCTTTAATTGCGATTGGTACAAGTGCAGCTTTCCTTTATGGGATATTTGCCACGATTATGATTGCGATAGGTAATCATCATTATGTTCATGAATTATATTTTGAGTCTGCTGCAGTTATATTAACACTAATTACTCTAGGAAAATATCTTGAAGCTGTCTCTAAAGGAAAAACCTCTGAAGCAATCAAGAAGTTAATGACTCTTGCGCCTAACACAGCGACTATCATCAAAGATGGACAAGAATTAGAAATCCCAATTGATGAAGTAGAAGTTAATGATATTATTATTGTTAAACCTGGTGAACGGATGCCCGTCGATGGTGTTGTCATAGAAGGTTGGACCTCCGTTGATGAATCCATGCTTACTGGTGAAAGTATACCAGTGGAGAAAAATGTTGGTGATAAAATCATTGGTGCAAGCATTAATAAAAATGGCACAATAAAATATCGCGCTACTAAAGTTGGTAAAGATACTGTATTAAGTCAGATCATTAAGTTAGTTGAAGAAGCCCAAGGTTCAAAAGCACCTATTGCCCGCCTTGCAGATATTATTTCTGGCTATTTTGTTCCAGTAGTTATTACTTTAGCAATTTTAGCATCATTGGCATGGTTAATTATTGGTAAAGAATCGCCTGTATTTGCCTTAACGATTTTCATCTCCGTACTAGTCATCGCTTGTCCTTGTGC
>JAAZCR010000018.1 GCA_012513195.1 Bacilli bacterium
AAAGAACTATATCCTGAAAGCACAAAATATGCTTTTCGTAAACTTTATGAAGATGGTTATGATGTTTTTGAAGTGGACTTAGTCATAACAAAGGATGGTTACTTAATAAGCCATCATGATGTGACTTTAACGCGGTTAACGGGATATAATGAATATGTTAAAGATTTAACTTTGGCGGAAGTAGAACAACGCTTTAAATCATCTAATTTTGGGAAAAATTTACCAAATTACGATGCGATTAAAGATGAACTAGTTCCCGCCACTTTAAACTACCTATTTGATACTTATCCCAATATGTTATATATCATTGAAATTAAGGATACCGAAACCAATAGTGGCAAAGAAACGATGGAAAGCGCAGTCACCACATTAATTAACCTTATTAAAGAAAAGCAAATGGAAAAGCAAGTAATTGTCGCTTCTTTTGATGACGCGGTAACAAAATTAATTAAAGCTAGTAGTGATCTCATGACTGGTACAGCGGTTAAAGAAACTCTAAAGTTCGTAATGTTAAGTTTTTTAAAAGTTGATTTCTTCTATCGTCCCCAGGATAGTGCGTTAATTATTCCATTTAAAGATGATATTGATGAAAGTCAAAGAGGATTATTAGAAAAAGTACCTGGTTTCATAAGGAAACGACTAACTACTTACGATGAAACCAATGATATTTATTATACCAATCTAGTGAAACAATATATTATTAATGATGCCCATAGGCATAATATGGCTGTGCTTTATTGGACGGTAAATGATAAAGAAGAAATGAAGCGCTTGATTGAAATGGGCGTTGATGGTATTATTACTGACCGACCTGATTTATTAATGGAAGTTTATGAAGAGTTGGGACTAAAATAAAAACCAACATATCAAGTGATATGTTGGTTTCTCCATTATTGTAAGCCTTGGACAAGTTTTTCAATAATAGCTTTTTTACCATTCATATCGCTATTATTGTATAAGACTTCAAATAAGACACCTAAACCAGGAAGGATTTTTTCGTCACCGCTTTGAATGGCATCGTCTATGGTGTCTTGCACATCTTCAAATGTTGCTTTATGCATGTTTTGTAGTACGGCCCGACGAATGTTGATGTCCATATCTTTACCTCCTAGTAATAGTATGTTTTGCCTTAAGATTTCTTATGCATAGAGGGATATAATGAAAACAGAGATTAAAGAAGTTACTTTACAACAACAGAATATCAAAGTTATTATCAATCGGAAAAATAACAAGAACACATATATTAAAGTAGTTGATGGTAATATAATTGTTAACACTAATAAGTATGTATCACAAAGTGATATCGAGCGATTAATTCATCAAAATCAACATAAAATATTAAAGATTATAAATAAACAGATGGGGCAGAAACTAAATAGTAATCAAATTAGATATTTAGGTAAAATCTACCAATTGGTATTAACATCAGGTAATAAATTAGAGATTCAAAAAACGAGTAACGCTTTTTATGTAACTAGTAAATATGATTATGAGAAGACGGTGGATTTAATCTACAAAAAAGAAGCCGAAAATGTTTTACCTAAGCTACTTTCAGAATGTTTAACAGAATTTAATAAGTATTATCGAAAAACACCCCCAAAGTTAATTATCCGAAAGATGACAAGACGCTATGGTACTTGTTACTACACAAAGGACCAAATCTGTTTAAATAGTCATTTAATGAAGTATGATGTTGATGTAATTAAATATGTTATCTATCATGAACTCGTACACTTTATCCATCATGATCATAGTAAGAACTTTTATGCGAGTTTACAGTTAGTATGCCCTAATTATAAAGAACTTAAAAAGAAGTTAAATAATTTCTAAGAATGGGGCATTTATTATAGGGAGAATTACGGAAGTATCATAGTATAATAATGACTCATAACAGTACGGGGGTGAAGAGAGTGTATTATCAACGGCCACAAAGCTGCTGTCCCATCCCTGAGCCAAAACCTAAATGCCGGGTAATTCATCGTTATCAGGTACGGGATGTTTGCCACATTTGCCCAATTCACACTCACATCGTGAACCACACTATTTATCGCCATCACTACATACCACGTTATACCTGTTCCCAAGAAAATGTCTGTCAAGATATCTTCTGTGGTGGCTGTTAATTCTTGATTTTACCAAAAAGTTGAAGTATAATTGATGACGTATATAGTTTAACACGTTGATGAAGGAGTAGTAATTAGACACCGGTTATCCAGGGAGAGTATACCGTGACTGGAAGTATACTTATAACCAGGACTAATGAATTCGCCTTCGGAGTGGTGCTAATCACACCCGGTCAATCCGTTATCATTGTTGAGTGGTAAGTAATCGTATGATTACTTACAATTAAGGTGGTACCGCGTTTATAAACGTCCTTAACTTAAGGACGTTTTTTTTATTATATTTAAGGAAAGAAAGGTGAGAATATGGCTGAGTTACATGAAATCGCAAAACAAGCGTTAACAGAGATTGAAAATGCGAAGAGCTTACGCGAACTTAATGATGTCCGCATTAAATATTTGGGTAAAAAAGGACCTATTCAAGAAGCGATGAAAATCATGAAAGATTTAGATGAAGAAGGTCGGAAAGCTTTTGGAAAGTTAGCTAATGATACCAAAAATGCGATAACAGAAGCATTAGAAGCGAAAGAACGCGTCCTCCAAGAAGAAGAGTTAAAACGTAAACTTGAAGCGGAAAAAATCGATGTTACTTTACCGAGTCGAAAACAAACTTTAGGAATTGCCCATCTTACTCAACAAGTTATTATGGAAATTGAAGATATCTTTTTGGGCATGGGATACACTATTGCGGAAGGGCCAGAAGTTGAAAGCGATTATTTTAACTTTGAAATGTTGAATTTACCTAAAGGTCATCCTGCGCGTGATATGCAAGATTCTTTCTATATTACCGAAGAATTATTGTTAAGAACTCATACTTCCCCTGTACAAGCCCGAACAATGCTTAAATACCAAGGGCAAGGACCTGTAAAAATTATTTGTCCAGGAAAGGTATATCGGCGCGATGATGATGATGCGACTCATTCGCATCAATTCTTACAAATTGAAGGACTTGTTATTGATGAAAAGATAACAATGAGTGACTTAAAGGGTACTTTAGCATATTTTGCGAAGAAAATGTTCGGCGAAGAGCGTGAGATTCGTTTCCGTCCTTCTTTCTTCCCGTTTACTGAACCTAGTGTCGAAGTAGATGTTACTTGTGCGAAATGCTTAGGCAAAGGTTGTCCAATGTGTAAACACACTGGATATATTGAAATCTTAGGTGCCGGGATGGTTCATCCCAATGTTTTACGCATGGGTGGTTTTGACCCTGAAAAGTATCAAGGTTTTGCGTTTGGCATGGGGCCAGAACGCATTGCGATTTTGAAGTACGGTATTGATGATATTAGACAGTTCTACACTAATGATTTACGGTTTAATCATCAATTTAACCGTATGTTATAGGAGGGATGACAATGTTACTATGGTGGAAATGGTTAAAGGAATATATTGATTTAAGTGATATTACTCCAGAAGAACTTGCGAAGAAATTAACTTTAGCAGGAATCGAAGTCGAAGGAATCTTTAAATTGTCAGATGCGACTAATCTGGTCGTTGGACATGTCGTCGATAAGATTAAACATCCAGAAGCAGATAAATTAAGCGTTTGTCAAGTTGATATAGGAGATAGTATTGAACAAATTGTCTGTGGTGCTCCGAATGTGGATAAAGGACAAAAGGTTGTTGTCGCTAAGATTGGTGCCCATTTACCTGGTGGCATTAAGATTAAGAAAGCTAAGTTACGGGGTGTCGAATCAAACGGGATGATTTGTTCGTTGAGAGAATTAGGTATCGAAAACAAATTGATTCCCCAAGAGTTTCAAAATGGGATTGTGGTGTTAGATAATGATGCACCTGTGGGAAAGGACGCTTTAAGTTATTTAGGTTTTGATGAGCCAGTATTTGAACTAAGTCTAACCCCCAATCGTAGTGACTGTTTATCGATGTATGGTTTAGTTCATGAGATAGGTGCCATTCTCAATCGTCCTGTTAAACTAGATTCACCCAAGCCAACAATCACAATTGATAAAGATTTCACCGTGCAAATATTAAGTAAGGATTGTTCATTGTATTATGCGAAAAAAGTTAAAGGAGTTAAGGTAAGGCGTAGTCCCCAATGGCTCCAATCAACTTTAATCGCATGTGGAATTCGCCCAATCAATAACGTTGTTGATATCACTAACTATGTGATGATGGAACTCGGACAACCTTTACATGCCTTTGATTTAAACAAGTTACAGGCAAATCAAATTGTCGTAAGGAATGCTTATAAAGGTGAAAGTATCATAACGCTTGATGGTATTGAAAGAGAACTTGTCGAAACGGATTTAGTAATTACTGATGGAGTAAGACCAATTGCGCTCGCAGGAGTGATGGGTGGACAAAACACAGAAATTGATGATAAGACGACCGATGTCTTGTTAGAGAGTGCGGTCTTTAATCCGATAGCGGTAAGAAATACATATAAACGATTGAACTTAAGAAGTGAATCAAGTTTACGCTTTGAAAAACAAGTTGATCCCGCAAGAACGCTTCTAGCTATACAAAGAGCAGCTGAATTATTAGTGGAACTTGCGGATGGTACAATTGATGATTCCGTAGCTTATGCTGAAGTAAGTAAAAAAGAACCTGTGACAATTAGACTACCACTCAAAAAGGTTAATAATGTCTTAGGAATTAGTTTAACTAAAGAAGTAGTTAGTGAATGTTTAGAACGGTTACAATTCCCTTACATTTTCGATGCAGAAACCTTTGTGGTAACAGTTTCAACAAGAAGAAATGATATTATGATACCCGAAGATTTAATTGAAGAAATCATTCGGATCTATGGCTATGAACATTTAGAATTAACTCTTCCAAAGATGAACACAAGCGGTAGTTTAACACCGAAACAAAAGAAACTACGACTAATTAAAGATGTCTTATTAAGTTGTGGTTTAACAGAAGTCATGACTTATTCCCTCACTAGTCCAAGTTTAAATCAACGTTTTCTTGATAAGACATATCAATCTATTAGTTTACGTAATCCCATGAGTGAAGACAGAAGCGTAATGCGCTTAAGTTTAATACCACACCTTTTACAAGTAGTAAATTACAATCAAGCGCGAAAATGGGAAGACGTGTTCATCTTTGAAATTGGTAATCGCTATTATTTTGAAGGAGATAATCCTAAGGAAGAATTACTACTAAGTGGAGCATTATCAGGTGAAATTGTTGAATCAAGATGGCAAAAGTTTGTTTCTCCTGTTGATTTCTACTATGTTAAGGGTATATTAGAAAATCTCTTTGAACGGTTAGGAGTAC
>JAAZCR010000149.1 GCA_012513195.1 Bacilli bacterium
AAGCATCATTGCAATTTTTATAAAATTGCATGTTTTCGCACAATTTTATAAAAATAGTGATAATTCATGCAATTAAATGACCTTATCTTTCTTAGTAATAAGTGTATAATAACAACTTTAGGAAAAGTTAGCATAATAAGCAAATTAAAGTTAAAATAACATAATCATAAACAATATGACTAAATAAATATAAAAGGGTAGCCTAACTTGGCTTACCCTTGTTTTATTCTAACCTCTTGACTGATTGATTAATACTCTAACAGTTTCTGGTTTCCTAATACCTATATAATTGATATTATTGCGATTGGTACCTTGAATAATTACATTACCATATTTAAAGATTTTTCCCCAAAGTGATTGGGTAACAGTAATATTTTCTATACTTGACAATACCATTTCATCACAATGCGTATTAAGCCATCCGTATTTTTCAACGAGTTTTTTATTGGTGATTACAAATTCAGTGGTACAATATTTAACCGTTTTCTTAATAGCTTTAATAGTAGGAATTAATAATAACAAAAATCCTAAGACACCCCATATCCAAGCTAAGATTAATGGTAATGGATGAAGTTTGACTTTTGCGACAATAACTTCGTTAGGTTGTTAAACATATTTTTCAACATAACCCATTTTATTATCCCCTCTCTTAAGTTAATTTAAATAAACATGATAATCTTATCATAGCAAATCTTTATTATCTATTCAAGATTTGATGATACAACAAAAACACTTTTTCACAAAGCAAACCTATTTTTTTGTACTAATTCTTCAAGCATATAGTGGTGTGGATTAAAGATATATATTTTATCATAAACTCTACCATTTCTCATAAACTTATGAAACGCAAAGGCAAACAGTTGTGCCCGACCAGTCGAATCAAATTTATTTTTCTTCGTTATTTTGAAATCAATTAAGCAGTTATTTATTGATAAATCTGAATCTCCCTTATAATTTAGCGATGAGGTTATAAACATTTACCTGTAATTTTGACTTACTTTTTCATTTTTCTTCTAATATGATGTACTAATATATAAATGAAACTTTACTTCCACATTTATGGCATGTTTCTTTCCATGCTGATAATGGTTGGCCACAATGAGAACATTTAAATCTTGCTTCTGATTACTTTAACCATTCTTCAGCCAATCCATTCGCTATTTTTTTTTAAGTTTTCTCTTAAGTCTACTCCGATTTCAAGATATGACTGTGCTAATTTACCATGTTTCGTACAGATTTTCTTTTCATATTCACTACACTCGTAACAGTAGTTTAATCCTTTAGCACGTAAACAAACTACAATTTTACATCCATAACCCCAACATGTACTACTTAAATCTCCACACCCATTACATCTTACCTGTTCTTCTGAACAATTAACGCTTTTTGCGATTTTCTGGCGTAATTCAGCATCATCGCGTTTACCGCGATAGATACTACAGGCCCCACAATAAAGTCCACATCTACCCATCAAACGCTTGTCCATACTATCACCACTCATCAAAATTCTATACTAAAATTATAATACTTTAATTATTACAATTAAGTATAATTTTCTAAAAATTATTAGATATTGCAAGGAAATATAGATATAAAAATGATGTATTTTTATATTAATATTACTTTAGATCATTAATTAAAGTGCTATAATTGATTATGGATCCAATCTTAACTAATCTAGATTAGTTAATTACTTCAAGAATTCATACATAAATGTCAGAAAAGAGGCGATATGTATGGCAAAGAATAAGAACAACAAGACTGCTCAATCAGCAAAATCTGCTGAAAAAACTGCTTGCAATACAACAGTAAAAACCGCTGAAAAAGCTCAAAATACTAAATAGCAATCAAAAAGCCCGACTTAAGTCGGGCTTTTATATTGCTTATATATTTTAAATTTTATTATCTTGTCTTCACATTATTAACCATGTTAGTAATCTTCGTTAAAGAATTGACATCAAAGTTCGTTAATGGTGTACCCTTATATGGCTTTTCCCATGTTTCATCAGGTAAGGGATAATACTTTTCGATGGCTAAAGCCCAGTTTTGTAAATACTTATCATCCGAATTTTTACCCGCAAGAATCATGTTGTAACTTTCAACTAAAGGTGTACAATAACCAACCACACTGGCGTTTTCATAGGCATTTTGCGGATCTAAAAAGAAATTAATGAATGCATGAGCTAAATCAACATGACGAGCATTCTTGGGAATCACAAAGGAATCCATGAAGGCAATGGTTTCATCAGGAATATAAATATCATATGCTATATCACTAATATCTTTAGGATTTACTTCATCATTTATTTCTTGATATAACATATCAAGAAAATCACCTATATAAACAAACGCTAAATCTAAGTCACGCTTTTGAATATTCTTCTTTAAAGTATCAGTACCCCATTCATTAAACTTACGCATTGATAGGGTCCTTTGCGCAATCGCGATATTTTCCTCGTTAGGAATGGCATTAGGTGACAGATGATTGTAAAACATTGCGGCTGCATAAGCGAAACGTGGAACATTGTACATCCCTACTTCTGTTCCTGTTGGTAGTTCTGCTTCATTAAAGAAAGCTTCCCAGCCTTTTTCTTTTATTATTTCTTCTAAACCTGTTTTACGTTTATTATACATTAAACCAAATGTCCCCCAGAAATAAGGAATTTGGTAATCTGCATATTCGGGAAATACCGCACTCATTGACTCAATGAATCCATTTACACCAGGCAGGAACATGTCTTCATGATAATTACTTAACTTCTCTTTTTGAATATGTTGTAACATACCACTTTCAAACATTCTTTGTACCATGTATTCAGAAGGTATTACTAAATCATAAGCTGTTGTACCTGATTTAATTTTTGAATAAAATAATTCGTTGGAGTCAGCTAATGAGATTACTACGTTAATGTTATATTCTTTTTCAAACCGTTCAACTACCTCATCATTAATATACTCGCCCCAGTTTAAGATTAGTAAGGCTTCTTTCTGTCTTAATGTAACTAATGATAAGGCAAGTAACAATGCAAAACAAATACCAATTAGAATTTTAGTGGTTTTCATGATGTTGTTTCCTTCCTCGGAGAAGATTAGTTATGATTAATAATATGAAGAAAAGGATAGTTACTAATGTGGAGAATGCGTACACCGAGGGTGATAAACTCTTTCTTCCCATACTACTATAAATCCATATAGAAAGATTATCAAAACCATTACCAGTGGTATAATAACTAATCACAAAATCATCAAAACTCATGGTAAAGGCTAATATCATCCCTGAGAAAATACCTGCTTTAATGGCTGGAATAATAACTTTATATAAAGAAGGATATGGTTTAACCCCTAAATCCAATGATGCTTCAAAAAGGTTGGGATCAAGTTCGCGTAATTTCGGTAAAACACTTAATACCACATAGGGAAGCGTAAAGAAAATATGCGCAAGAAGCATCGTCCTCCATCCGAAGAAATAAGGAAAAATATGAATTAACGATGAGAAGATTAACATTAAGCCAATTCCACTCACAATATCCGCATTTAGTAATGGTATATTATTAAGTAACATTATATGTCTTTTGGCTTTTCTTTCTAAGGTAGAAATGCCAATCGCAAATAATGTACCTAATACAGTTGATATTAGGGTTGCCCAAATGGATATAAACACAGTATTTCTAATGGCTGTTAATAAAGAACCTTTATCAAAGATGTTAGCGTACCATTTAAAAGTAATTTGTCCAAATTCACTAGTAATCGTGCTTGAATTAATAGATTGAAGGAAGATGGTAAAAATGGGAATATACATTAAGAAAACCGCAAAAATAATCACGATGGCACGAAATACCTTAAATATTTTTTTCGTTAACCGATGTTCTTTATATCCATAATCCTCAATATTTGCCACTTCATATTGTTCATAGCCAGGATATTGCTTAATCATAGTAGTGTTTCCCCTTCCTTATCAAATTTACTTACAAGGAAAATAGCCCCAAGAATAATTATTAAGATAACTACCGCTAATAAGGAACCGAGATTATAGTTCATGTTTCGAAAATGTTGATCAATCACATTCCCGATTAGTAAAATATTGCCTTGTCCTAAGATTTCTGGTATCGCAAAACCAGACATACAAGGTAAAAAGACCATAATCGATCCACTGACAATTCCTTTTGTCGATAAGGGGAAAATCACTTTCCAGAACTTCTTTGTTTCTGTTAATCCTAGATCTAAAGCTGCTTCCTCTAATGAGTAATCGATTTTTTCTAGAGCGGTATAAATACTTAAGATCATGAAAGGTATATATGTACTAATTAAACCTATGATTACTGCTAATGGTGTGCCAGCGATATCTAAACTAACATGTATACCAAGTTTTGATAATATATCGGTAATAATATTATGAGGTTCCATTATATTCTTTAATGCTTCAATTCTTAAAAGCATATTTGACCACATCGGTAATATTAAAATCGTCATAACTAAGAATTTATTTTTAAAATGGGAACGAAAGATTGCATACGCCACCATATAACCGATAACTATACAAGTTAGTGTAGCTATCACCGCGTAAAAGAGTGAATTCATAAACGCAATTACGGTTGATGATGTGGTAAGATAACCAAAATTATCTAACGTAAAGATGGCTTTACTAAAATTTAATCCTTCATTATTTACGAAGGATAAGATAGCCATAATCACAAAAGGTATAATGGCAAGAACGTAGAGCCAAACGAAATAAGGGATGGCAAGTTTCTTAAAATACTTATTCATCTTGAGCCACCCTCATTAAATGAATTTTGTATGGATCTACTTTTAAGCCAATTTGATCATTCACTTTAACTTCTTCATAAGTATGGATGATTAATTCTACATCTTCAACTTTAGCGATAATTTCATAATGCACACCTTTAAAGATGGATGAAATAACCTTACCAACAAATACTGCTTTATCAAGTGATACAACATCCCAGTCTTCAGGACGAATAACGACATCGACAATTTCATTTTCAGCGAATTTATAACCAACACAAGGTATGCGCTTATTTAGTACTTCAATTTCATTTTCTTTAATATATTTACCACGAATAATATTCGATTCACCAATGAAATCAGCCACAAAACGATTAACTGGTTCGTTATATATTTCCTTTGGTGTACCTAATTGTTGGATTACCCCATCATTAATAACCACTATACGATCAGACATAGTCATAGCTTCTTCTTGGTCATGGGTGACAAAAATAAAAGTAATCCCCAATCTTCTTTGCATTTCCTTTAATTCATAATGCATGTTTTGTCTTAATTTTAAGTCTAATGCTGCTAATGGTTCGTCTAGTAATAAAATCTTAGGCCGATTAATTATGGCTCGTGCTAACGCCACTCTCTGCATTTGTCCACCTGATAATTGATTGATTTTGCGGTATTCTAGACCTTGAAGGTTCACTAACTTAATCGCATACTCAGCATCTTGATAAATCTTTTCATTTATTAATTTATTTAATAAATGTTTCGTAATTTTCTTATTTGGATACTTATCTTGTGCTTCCATAATTAAGTTATCTTCCCCATAAAACATCAACTTACTAGCATAACTACTGTTTTTTAAACCAAACACGATATTCTCAATCACATTTAGATGTGGGAATAGAGCGTATCTTTGAAAAACAGTATTAACAGGTCTTGCATATGGTGGTAAATCATTAACGATTTTACCGTCAATGATGATAACCCCTGCCTCTGTTTTTTCAAAACCCGCGATCATTCTTAGTGTTGTGGTTTTACCACAACCAGAAGGACCTAAAAGTGTTAGGAATTCATTCTCATAAATTTGTAAGTTTAAGTGGTTTACGATCGTTTGCCCATCAAACGTTTTAACGATATCTTTTAGATCGATTAATACTTTTTTCAACTTGTCATTCTCCTCATAATCTCTATGTAAAAGTACAACGACAATTATATACTAATCCTTATTAAAATCAATCATTTTTATTTGAAATTTGCATATTATTTTTTGGCAAAATTTTATAATTATCATTTGTAAATTTATATTGTTATATAAACAAAATAAAATAGGTGAATAGCCTAAATATATAAGGATTTTCACCTATTGATATAACATCTAAAATAATTTAATATCACTTTTTAAATGTAATTATACTAACATGTTTTTTTCATTCAAAAGGATTAAATTTTAGCGATTAAATCTACGACTTCTTCTGGTGTTTTATTTGTACAATCAATTTTGATTGATTGTACATCATCATATAATGGTAGTCGCATAAGGCTTTTAACGATAATATCTTGATTACGTAGTCCTAATGTTACATCTTTTTCTAAGCGTTTAATCAACTCATCTTCAGAACATACAAGTGAGATAACCTTAACAACGCAATTAGTTGTATCAAGTCTTTCTAGAATGGTATTGATGATTTCCTGTCTATCCATTACCCAACAAAAGATAACATGCTCATAAGCGGGACAATGAATGAAATTATTAAGTAAGTAACATATATTATCTAGTACTATTTTCTTTGTTTCCTTTGTAACTTGAAATGGATAGGAGTCCCAACACCAATCACCATCTAAGAAAACAGAGTTATAAAGTTTTTTCTTTAGTATTTGGCATGTTGTTGTTTTACCAACACCCATTGTACCGCCAATAATATATAACTTTTTCATAAAATCACCCAAATAAATAAAATTACGCATACAAGTTCATCATAAGTGTTTTCGTAAAATATGACAAGCACCTAATGACACATTGGATAAAATCATTGTCTTAATAGTGATATTTTCAGCCATAAAAGCATGATTTTCATAATTTACTAAGGGATAAGCTTCAATATAACTATGTCCATCTCAAGATGCAGCAAGACATATCTTTTTTAATAATTTCATTGGTGATACACCAACCGACAACTCGACCGTCGATGTAAGCCATATATCCTTCCTTCTTACCTTTTTTGATAAACTGAACTGTGGATTAGCGATTATTTGGAGCATCAGCGGCTGTAGTGTTCTAAGTTTTCTTTGCTTGTAACTCCTTGTTCTAATAGTAGCACATACAATAACAACCTTCCCATTACCCATTGTCGATAAAAACCCATTTGTCAAAAAAATCTAACCAATCATCTAATAAATCTGGTGTTATTATCCTTACTTCAATATCCTAGTTACTTATCTTCCCTAGAAAAATAAATATCTACGGATTACTTAACTAATCAGTAGATATTTTTATACTTATACTTATTTTTTAGGTTTAATCTTATTATTTAGAAGTAATCTTACTTCATCAACTTGCTTATCATCTGTTAAAAAATATGACATCCAGCCACCTTTGCCACAAGGATAACGTTGTTCCCAAACCTTTAATGCATAATCACTTAAATAGGGTTTAATCTTTTCAATGGCATCTTCTTTAATTTGAAAAGAAATAAACAAAGCATGCTTCTCAGGATGAATATAACATAAAGAGTTATTTCCAACTCGATAGTTTATCCCCCATCCATGCAACTTAGAATCATTAATGATTACTTTTTCGATTTGATAGTCTTCAAACAACTTCCTTTCTAAATGTAGCCAACTTTCTTTCATTGATGAATAATTCATGATTTCATCAATTGAATAATTACCTTTTCCTCTTAATCTCTCATCCATTTATATACTCCTTTTTACATTAATATTACTATCAATATAGCTATAGTTTTATGATATAGTACTGAAAATCTTACTCATTATATAAATTTTCTTTTTATAGAATGCCACCATGCTTTATATTAGTAGCGGCTGATGACAGGTTATTCATATAACATCTCAATAATATTTGATTCATTCATTTCTTTTGATAAATAGATAAAGCATACTTAAGGACATCACCTTTTTTTCCGATGGTCTCACACCATAGCCAATGTGCCCATCTATTTCCGCTAGCTCTTGGGGAAGATTATAACATATACTCAACAAGCCTATTAATCTACTATTATCGAAAGAAAGGTATAATAATGATTTCCCCCCAGACAGCATTGCCTTTTAATGCACTCTTTTTAATTATTTCTACCCATTCTTCAAAGTTCATACTAGTAATGCCAAGACTTGCGCTTATTCTATATTCTCCAATATCATAGTGTTCTAGGACATATTCATAAAGCATATCTTTATCGCTAATTTCTGGAAGTCTATATGTCATGTAAAACACCAGGAATCTTTAAAACATTTAAACAGTAGAAACTCATATATACTTGCAAAATGATTATAATATTTCATAATAAAAAATGAATGAGAAAAACCTGTGTTTACAAAAAATGCTTGGTGAATTAACTTGGATTAATTTGGGTTTAACGCATTAATACATAGTGACAGCACACTTATATTAGATAAATAAACCATAGAGGATTTTACTTCACTCTATGGATTGCTCTAATAATAACACAACTAAAGCAAAAAAATAAATACTAATTAATTAAATTTTCTTTAAAAACATCTAGAGAAAAAAAACTATATGATAAAGAGTTAAGTTTACATATAAGTACTATGTATAATACTTTTCGTAGATGTACTATCACCTATATGGTATAAAGTGGGAAGGAGTAAGTAATGTTTATAAATGTTTAACAAATCAAATATGAAAATCTAGTAGTTTACTACTTATACTCAATTAGTGAGCAACTTACGATATAAGCATATTTTTATCTTTTCATAAGATCTTTAATAGTTTTTCCATCTTTTGTTTTCCATTCTATTCGTCCATTAGTACTACCGCCAAGTATAACAGATGAAGCACTTGATGGACTTGAA
>JAAZCR010000150.1 GCA_012513195.1 Bacilli bacterium
ATTTAATTTTCGATACTTGACTTGCGATAACACAAGCATTGGCCATCGATAAAGTATGTCCACTAGATACATCGCTACCTAAACCAATAGGAATACCTCTTGATAATAATCGGCGAATGGGCGCAATGCCACTGGCAAGGTTACAGTTCGAGTTAGGGTTATGCGCAATGAATACCCCTTTTTCTACCAATAAATTAACTTCATCTTCTGAACATAGTACGCAATGAGCCATTATCGTCGGTGTATCACCAAATAAACCGTATTTATCGTAGATACTACCATAGAATGGCGCATCGGGATGGAGTTCCTTTACGAAACATATTTCCCCAAAGTTTTCGCTTAAATGTGATTGTACAGGTACTTGATATTCCTTTGCGATTTTTCCTAGTGCTTCCATTAACTCGGGTGTACAACTAGGTACAAATCTTGGAGTAATAATAGGTTTAACCAACTCATATTTATTCCCATACTCTTTGACAATTTCTAATGTGTCATTAATTGATTGTTCGGTTTCTTCACATAAGAATTCAGGTGAGTTACGGTCCATGTTTACTTTACCAACATATGCTCCTAATCCTGCTTCCGCAAATAAATCCATCAATCGTTTAGTAGCTTCTTTATGAATTGTCCCAAATACTACCGCTCTTGTTGTCCCGTTTTTCCATAGATCATGGACGAAGCGTGAATAAACCTTTTCAGCGTAACATAAATCCTTATACTTTGCTTCTTCTGGAAAAGTATAAGTTTCAAGCCATGGCATTAACTCCTTGTCTAAGCCAAGACCAATGTTTGGATATTGTGGCGCATGAACATGTAAATCCACAAATCCCGGAATTAGTAAATTATCACCGTAATCGATTACTTCGATATCTTTGTACTTTTCATCTAATTCCGAAAATACCCCGACAATCTCATCATCTTCAACTACGATATACCCTTTTTCACAAACTTCAAATTTACCCAATTCTTTTGTAAAAATGATATTCCCCTTTACCGCAAACAAGCTTTTCATATCATCCCTCTATTCTTTAAATTATTTTTTATAATAAGTTTCCTTTAACGGTAAACTTGTTCTAAATTTACCATCGAGTAGATAATATGCTCCTTGTACTGCTGGTGCAGTTGGTATTGTCGTTATCTCCCCTATGCCTTTGGCACCATAAGCTAATTCCGAATGATTCTTTTCAATGATGATAGATTTAATCTCTGGAATATCCGTAGCCCGGAATAATCCTAGTTTACCAAAAGTCATTTGCGGTACCCCTTTGTTGAGTGGAAAATCTTCAGTCAATGCATATCCTAATCCCATTACCACACCACCTTCAATTTGTCCTTCGACAGTAACGGGATTAATCGCTTTTCCACAATCATGGGCAGCGATTACTTTTACTACTTTCCCTTCTTCATTTAAAATAACAACTTGTGTCGCATATCCGTAAGCAACATGACTTACTGGATGCGGTTTAGGTGAATTCATCGGGTCAGTAATACCCTGATATTCACCATAAAATTCCTCATTCTCTAGTTCCCTCAATGATTTACCCTCTAATGCTTTTTTCAACTCTAAAGCTGCTTTTCGGCAAGCTTCACCTGTAAATAGGGTCTGACGGGAAGCTGTGGATGTCCCTGAATCAGGTGTCAGTAAAGTATCTGGATGTTCAATCACAACTTCTTCAGGTTTTACCCCCACCGTTTCGCAAACCATTTGGAGTAACACTGTGGTTAAGCCTTGCCCAACGCGGGCAGCACTGGTTCTCACATGAATTTTTCCGTCAATTACCTTAAGTTTACATCGACCAACATCAGGTACTCCTACCCCTAGTCCTGAGTTTTTCATCGCACAGGCAATCCCAACATACTTATGCTTTTCATACTCTTCTTTTACTGCAAGAAGTGTCTCTTTAATTGCGGTATCTTCGGACGCAATTTGCCCATTAGGTAACACATCACCAGGATTTACCGCATTTTTAAACCTTATTTCCCAAGGGCTTATGCCAATCATCTTGGCGAGTTGGTTTAAGTTACTTTCTGCCGCAAATGCCGATTGCGTGACTCCAAAACCTCTAAATGCCCCTGCAGGTGGATTATTGGTATAAACAGCCATCCCTTCAATTAACACATTTGGGATATGATAAGGTCCTGCTGCATGAGTACAAGCCCGTTGCAAAACTGGTCCACCTAGCGATGCATAAGCACCAGTATCAGAAACAATCTTCGCTTTAAAAGCGACAATGTTACCTTCCTCATCACATGCTGTTGTACATTCGATTTCCATCGCATGGCGTTTCGGATGTACCATGATGCTTTCTTTGCGTGAAAAAGTAATTTTTACTGGTTTTTTCGTATGATAAGCAAGTAAAGCAGCATGATGTTGGACACTCATATCTTCTTTTCCACCAAAAGCACCACCAACGTATTTACTAATGATACGCATTTTTTCTTTCGGGATGCCTAGTAGCATGGAGATTTCCCGGTACTCATCATAAATACCTTGGGCTCCTGAGTAGATTGTTAGAATATCCCCCTCATAAAAGGCAATGGCACTTTCAGGTTCTAAGAAGGCATGTTCGGTAAATGGTGTGGAGTAATGATTAGTAACTACATATTTAGCTCTTTTAATCGCCTCTTCGACATTACCACGTTCTATTCTTTCAACTCTTAAAATATTTCCATTTGGATGAATTCTCGGTGCATCAGGTTTTAAAGCTTCTTCAGGACACGTAATTGGTTCTAACACTTCATAATCTACTTCAATTAAGTTTAAGATTTCTTCTAGTGTCTCTTTATTTTTAGATGCAACTAACGCCAGTGCATCTCCCACATAACGAGTTTCCTCACCTTCAGCTATTAGGGCAGGCCAGTCATGTACTAAATGACCAATAAACCGCTCGCCTGGTACATCTTTAGCTGTTAAAACACATACACAATCAGGATGTTGTAAAGCTTTACTAATATCAATACGTTTAACTAAAGCCCGCGGATACTTAGAACGTAAAGCCTTACCATAAAGCATATCTGGTAGTTTAATATCATCAACATAATCCGCAAGACCAAGCACCTTATCATAGGCGTCAATACGAGGAATACTCTCACCGATTCTTCCTGTAAAGGTTTCTTGAGGTATTTCACCTTTTTCTAGTAAGGAAGCAGCTAATTTAACTGCTTCAATGATTTTCACATAACCCGTACACCGACAAACATTTCCTCTTAATGCTTTCTTAATGTCTTCTTCAGTAGGGTGCGGATTTTGATCAAGTAAGGTCTTTGCACTAACAACCATACCTGGGGTACAGAAGCCACATTGTACAGCTCCCGTTTTCGCGAAACTATACTTATATACTTCTTTTTCGAAAGGACTAAATCCTTCAATAGTAGTAATCTTTTTCCCATTTACTCTACTGGTCATTAATATACAAGCACGCATCGCTCGACCATCTACAATGATGGTACATGCACCACAAGTTCCTTCACCACACCCATTTTTCACAGAAGTTATCTCTAACTCATCGCGTAAAAAATCAATTAAACTAACATCTTTATCTGTTCGGATTAAATTACCATTAACATAAAACTCGTACATCTATTCCCCTCCCTTAAAGGTATGACGATGGATATATTGGCCACAAGGGAGCCCCACTACGATTTCATTCTCTACCATTCTTCTCCCCCTTAAGAATACGTAGCGGAAGAATCCCTTGCGCGCCATACCTTCATAAGGATTGTAGTCAACATTTTGAAGTTGTGTTTTTGCTGATATTATGGTTTCATAATGAGGATCAAGGACCACAATATCCGCATCGCTACCTATCGCAATCTCTCCCTTTTTTGGATATAAACCAAAGAGTTTAGCAGGAGTAGTGGATATTTTAGCGACAAATTGTTGTAATGTTAATCGTCCTGTAAGCACTCCATAAGTATAGATTAAACTAAACCGGTCTTCCACCCCAGGACCACCATTGGGGATTTTCCGAAAGTCGTCTTTCCCAAAATCTTTTTGTCCTTTATGATTAAAGGTACAATGGTCCGTCGCAATCGTATCAATGAAATCATCAGCGAGTCCCAACCATAATGCTTGATTATCAACTTTTTTTCTAAGTGGTGGACTCATGACATACTTTTCGCCTTCATGTTCATATAAAGAATCATCAAGAAAGAGATATTGTGGACATGTCTCAGCATAAACTTCTTTACCTAAGTTCTTCGCTTGAATAATTGCATCTAATCCCTGTTCCGTTGATAAATGAACGATATATACAGGCACATTCAATAAACTTGCGATATCAATTACGCGAGAAATGGCTTCTTTTTCTAAAATGGCTGGTCTAGTTAATGCGTGATATTTAGGACTAGTATTACCTTCCTTAACTGCGAGTTTAACTAAAGTATCAATAACATCGCCATTTTCACAATGGAAAGTGACAAGTCCCCCTACTTCTTTACTTCGTTTTAATACTTGATAGATTACCCCATCATCTACTTGCAGGTTGTTTTTATATGCCATGTACAACTTGAACGAAGTAACACCTACATCAATCATATCCTGCATTTCTTCAGAGGTGTGTTCGTTCCAATCCGTTATCCCCATATGGATACCAAAATCACAATAACAGGTTTGGGCCTTGTTAAATTCATTTTCGAATGCTTGTTTTAATGTTTCTCCCTTATATTGGGTCGCATAGTTAATAATCGTTGTTGTACCACCATGAATGGCAGCTTTTGTCCCTGTTTCAAAATTATCACTAGTAGTGGTAAAACCGACATCTAAATCGAAGTGGGTATGAACATCGATACCTCCAGGAAAAATTAAACATCCAGAAACATCGATGACTTCATCACCACTTTGCATAACATCTAACCCTATATCAGATATAACTTCTCCTTCGATACGGATATCCGCATCGAAGATATTACTTGCGGTTATTATCTTACCGCCTTGTAAGAC
>JAAZCR010000151.1 GCA_012513195.1 Bacilli bacterium
GTACTAATGATATTATTGATTTATTAAATAAGATTATTTGGATTAAGCGGGAAAATTTACGATTGTTATATAAGTTATTAGATATCAAAACACAAAACTTAGACTTCCTCCCTCTTGTATTATTAGGGATGTTAATCTTGTCTTTAAATAATAATAATAAATCATGATGAGAAAGGTGAATAAAATGGGAATGCCTAATATTCCAGATATCGATCCCTGCATAAACCTTTCATATTATGACACAATTAAGTTACTTATTACTTCCATTGCGCTTGAAGAGTTAAGTTTAAGTCATATCCTTAACGCTGAGGGTGACAAGTTACAATTAGGTCTAAAAATGGCTAAAAACTTAAATGATTTATTTTCTTTAAATAATCATATAAATAAAACATTACGAAATATCGTAAAAAATCAATTATTACTACATATGAAATTAGAAGATACAATGGAATTATTTAATGATAAATAAAAATAAGAGTCAATAGTCAATACTGATTATTGGCTCTTATTTTCTTCTATGGCAAACTAATAACAAAGTTTATGGTAATACCATCGGTAGAATAAGCGGTAACCTTACCTTTATGTAAATCAACGATAGATTTTACTACCGCTAGTCCAATTCCATGACCACCTGTTCCACGAGCACGGGATGAATCAGGACGATAGAACCGGTCAAATAATTTATCTAAATTTCTTTTTTCTATCCCATTGGTGGTATTACTCATAATAATTTTTTTATGTTTTCCTTCTTGTTTAAGGGATATGCTGATTAAACCGCCATCATTACTATATTTAATCGCATTATCTAGTAGTAATCGTAACATTTTTGTGATACTAGAATTATCTCCGTGTAACGTCACATTTGGGGTAATATCTGTTTCTAAGTACTTACCTTGGCATCAACAACCGCTTGATATTCATGAATAATATCTTCAAGGACCTCTGTGAGGGAGAAATCCGTCATCAAGATCTTCGATTCCCGTTCATTAAGCCGTGAAAGGAAAACTAAATGATCGGTAAGTGTCGCCAGTCGCTCAACCTGATTTTTAATCGCTTTGATTTGTTCATTTTCGCCATATTCCATTTCTAAGATATCAGCATTCGCTCCGATAATTGTCAAAGGTGTTTTTAATTCATGCGAAGCATCTGTAATAAACTGTTTCTGTTTACGATAGTTTTCCGCGATTGGTTCAATCACGAGACCAGAAAATAAATATATCAAAAAAAAGAAAACCAGTAAACCAGCGGAACTAAAAAGAATGCTTATTTGTAAGAAACTATTAAAAACATTGATTTCACGACTACAATCTAGAAATAAGTAAGTTGTATAATTCTCTTCTTCATCAATAAAATAACGGTAATGGGATAGATACCCTCTATCTTTATTTCTATTTGCGACTTTATTAACATAATTTACTGCATCAGATACATTAATCGACGCAATATTCTCGATATTAACTTGAACTACCCGGCCATTATTATCAACAATAACAAAGAAAAAGCGGGTTTCAGGATTTAATCCTTTTATTTTGGGAAGATATGGGGGCGATAATGCCAGCATATCATACTTAGCGATTAGTTCTAAATTGTCATCTGCACGACTTGTGATGCTTCTATAGGTCCTAACAATGATAATCCCCATAAAAAAACTGATCACAAGAGTAACAGAGATAATCGCTACCACAATAAATTTCCGACGAAGCTTTTTTATCATTTAGTATCCTCCAACATGTAACCGATATTACGAACTGACTTAATATCAACGGTGGATTCTAATATGCGTAACTTCTTGCGTAAATAAGAGATATAAGTCCAGACCACATTACTTTCGACATCATTATCATATCCCCATACTTTTTCCATTATCCGTTCCGATGGAATCATTTGATTCTTATTCATCATGAGCATCTCCATGATTTGAAACTCTTTCGAAGTAAGGAGTACTTTATTCTTTTTTGAGATTAATTCATAAGTAAGACGATCAAGTTCCACATCACCAAATTTTAAGCGATTTTCTAGTATTTCCGAACGTCTTCTAGTAATCGCTCTAATCCGCGCTAATAACTCTTGGGTGCTAAAAGGTTTAGTTAAATAATCGTCCGCTCCTGTATCTAAACCGAGGACTTTATCTTCAACTTCCGATTTGGCCGTTAGTATTAATACAGGAATATTATTACCTTTACTTCTAATTCTTCTTAATACTTCAATACCATCCACTTTAGGCATCATAATATCAAGAATTAATGCATCATAAACTTCTGTTTCAAGATAATAGAGAGCATCCTCACCATTATATACAACATCTACCGCATAATTATGGCGTTTGAGAATGGTGGCTAAAGCGTTCGCTAATTCAGTTTCATCTTCCGCCAATAATAGTCTCACGATACATCACCTTGTGATATTTTATTATTACTACCTAAAATTAACTTAAAATTATCAAAGAATGTATATCTAAATTAAGTATACATCTTAATCACAAATCATACAAACATAAAAATGTTGATGATATAATCAGATTCATATTGTAGAAAATATTAAAATGATATTATAATGATGTTAGGTATATATAAATATTTGGGGTGAAACAATGAAAGTCGCTATTATGTATTTTTCTAGTCAACATAAAAATACAAAGAAATTACTTGATGCTCTAAAAGAGACTTATGATGTTACCTTATTTGATGTAACCGATGTTAAGGATGTAGAGTTGTCTGATTATGATATTATTGGTTTAGCATCAGGTACTTATTTTGGTAATTATAGTAAAAAGTTATTAGAATTTGCGAAAATGCATTTACCACAAAAAAAGAAAGTTTTCTTAATTAACACTTATGGCGCTTTACGAGCAATCCAAAAAGATGTTAAGAAAATCATTGCGGATAAGCAATGTGAGTTAATTGGATATTTTGGTTGTCGTGGGTATGATACTTATGGAATATTAAAATATGTTGGTGGTATTGCGAAAGGTCATCCAAATCAAAAAGATATTGAAAATGTTAAGAATTTCTTGAAAAATATAATTAATAAATAAAAATAGATGGTCTTAATGACCATCTA
>JAAZCR010000152.1 GCA_012513195.1 Bacilli bacterium
TATATAATCTTTTCGTCATCTCTTTTAAAGCTACGATTCCACAAGCAGCTAAAATTTCTGCTTGACGTAACCCCCCACCCATTAATTTACGGTTCTTTCGAGCTTTCTCAATAAATGTTTTTGTACCTACAACCATTGACCCAATAGGAGCACATAAACCTTTTGAGAGACAAAACATTACTGAATCGGCATATTGAGCGATATCTTTCGCTTCACACCCTAAAGTCAAAGCCGCATTAAAGATACGCGCTCCATTAAGATGAATTGGAATACTATGCTTCACTGCGATTTCATGTACCTTCCGCATATAATCTAAATCAAGAACTGTTCCCATTCCTGTCGCATTTACTAAACATATTAAACCAGTGCGGGGAAAATGAATATCTGCTTTTCTAATTGCTTGTTCGATTTTATCGACATCCATCCTACCTAAATAACCTTCAATTGGGTTTAGTTGTACTCCCGCAATTATACTCGATGCCCCTACTTCATATTTCTTGATGTGACAATTAGCTTCGAGAATTACTTCATCACCCCGTAAAGTATGGGTTAATAAACAGAGTTGATTCCCAAAAGTCCCCGATGGCACAAAGAGAGCAGCTTCTTTTCCCAACATTTCTGCGGCTAATTGTTCTAATTCATTTACAGTAGGATCATCACCATAAACATCATCACCTAAAGGTGCTGTTATCATCGCTTCTTTCATCTTAGCCGTTGGTAATGTAACTGTATCGCTACGAAAATCGATATACCGCATACTAATCCTCTTTTCCCATTAAGTATTCTTAATAACTTCATTATAATTTACCTAATATAAAATTACAAGGTAGGAATAATCACGACTAACGTATTATAAGGTACATGATCATAAATAAACTTTGCATCAACTTCACTTAAGCGAATACATCCATCGGACAAAGCTTCTCCTAATCTCCCATCAAAGATGGTATCATCGAAGTTATATAAAACCGAATGAAAGAGATAATTCTTATAAAACTGTGTGTACCACTTTACTTTAAAGTTTTTCTTCTGATATCCTACTCCTTTCGCTTGTACCCTAAACCAACCAGTAATGGTTGGTGTTTCTTTTTTACCAATTGTCGCAAGCATCTTTCTAATTAACCTCCAATTGCGATTCTTTCCTTGAAAAATAAATACCGTAAACTCATTTAATACAACTAAAATAAAATAATTGGTCTGGCTGTAAAAATCTCTACTATTGACATATTTTTCAATTAATTCCATATTACTCCCCCTTTCAACTTCACTAATAAATTATATGAAAATAAAAAATACATCGTATTATACGATGTATTAATTAGTGAATTCAATTACGGTTATTTCTGGTCGGGCACAAAATCTAAATGGTACCCCAACTACACCTACACCATGGGAAACAATCACCTTTAACCGTTCATGTTCAATTAAACCACTTCGATACTTTTGTTTATAGAGTGAGGGAATTACCGGGGCATACAAACCAAATACTGTTATTTGTCCCCCATGAGTATGTCCACTTAACATTAAATCAACATGGTGTTCTTTTGCGATTTCCGCAAAATCAGGATTATGTGAAATTAATATTACATAATCATCTTCACTAACATCATGAACAGTTTTATCTACAAGAGGGGCATCACACATGAAATCAGCCACGCCACCTAATTTTATACGCTCATTATTATAAGTTATCCAATAAGATTCATTATCTAAACTAATGATACCTGCCTTTTTCATCTCTTCTAATACTTTTTCCTTAGACACTTCAAAGTCATGATTACCTATCACACCATATACACCAAATTGAGCTTGTAAATCCTTTAAAAGATTGAATACTTTCGCGATATATTTTTCTTTAGTTGAGATATAATCACCACCAAGTAGTACTATATCAGGTTTTAAACTATTAATTATCTTGATAACTTTCTGAAGATAGCGTTTGGAAACAAATTCAGAATGATGTAGATCGGAAATAAAAACGATCTTAAAACCATGAAAGGCAGGTTTATTGATACTTATATAATATGTCTTAATTCTTATCCAAATCTTTTCAAATAAACTATAAATAATGACTAAGATTATTA
This sequence comes from Bacilli bacterium, assembly GCA_012513195.1. Lineage (GTDB taxonomy): Bacteria > Bacillota_I > Bacilli_A > Haloplasmatales > Haloplasmataceae > JAAZCR01. Next base: position 2,085 of record JAAZCR010000152.1, read on the forward strand.
TTGCCAAAAAGAGATAGAAAATCCACATGGTTTTCTCCATCTTCTTAATGGTTATTTAAGTTGTTTAAAGTTTCATCACAGACAGCGACAATTTTATCGCATTCTTCCCATGAATAAACTTTCGCACCAGCTGCTAACTTGTGACCACCGCCACCAAAGCGTTTGGCAATTTCATTTACGGGAGCTATCCGTGAACGTAATTCTACTCTGATATGATCACCATATTCAACAAAGAAACACCACATGGTTATTTCTAAGATATTAGCGAGGGTATTAACACAGTTTGCGGCATAATTAGGGTCAATATTATATTTATCAAGGATTTCTTTAGAAAGCTTCATATATGCGAACCCATTAGGGGTCTTTTGAAAGTTTTCGTAAATAAATCCTTTAAACTTTAGTTCAGCAATTGATTGATAATAAATATCTGCATACAATGCTTGTTTATCAAAATCATATTTATATGCTAAGGCACCATATCGTAAAGTACGACCAGTAACATTATCAAAATAATAACGATCCGTATCAGTAAGTAATCCAGCATATAATACGCGCGCAGCTTCAGTAGTCATTTGTAGACGGTCTTGATTTTGAACATAAAGGTCGATAATCATTTCACAACAAGCTGCATAACTAGTATCAACCCATTCGATATTCGCAAAGGATTCTGTTAAAGGATGATGGTCGATTTTAATTATAGCTTTTGCGTTCAAAAAGCGGCTATCAACAACGCGATTCTTATCACCAACATCAACTAATATCGCTAAGGCTTTTTCATATTTATCATTAGATATTTCATCAAGTTTACCTAAAAATGCATTTCTTCCATCTAAATGTCCTACTGCATAGATTTCTTTATCAGGATAAGAAGCTTGTAAGATATATTTAAGGCCTAATTGTGAACCAACACAGTCAGGGTCGGGATTAACATGGTGGTGAATAATGATTACTTGATATTGCTCGATTAAATCAATTATCTCTCTTTGAATCATCTATATCACAATCCTTTTTTAAATTCTTTGCATAATTCATCTGCATCTTTAATTATCTTATCAACAGTTTCCCAATTATCCGCAAGTGTTCCACTGGCCCACATATGACCGCCACCACCATATTTTGCGGCTAACTTATTGACAATCGGTCCACGGGAACGGAAACTAGTGCGTATCTTACCTAAGCCTTTATCTTCAGTAAAGAACATCCACATGATGATTTCTTTTAAATTACCTAAAGTATTAACCAATCCAGATGCATAATCTGGTGATACTTTGAACTTATCCAATAACTCTTGATTTATTCTCATATACCCTAATCCATTTTCGGTATATTCGAAGTTATTCATAATATAACCAACAAATTTTAGATCATCAACAGAGCGGAAATATAAATGTGAGTATAGTTCTAATTTATCAAAATCATATTCATATACGATTGCGCCATATCGTAAAGTACGTTCAGTAACACTATTATAGTAGAATCGACCTGTATCAGTAAGCAATCCAGCATAAAGAACACGTGCTGCTTCATTAGTTAAGATGAGTTCATCTTGATTTTGTACATAAAAATCTATAATCATTTCACAACAAGCTGCATAACTAGTATCAACCCATTCTAAGTTACAGAAGGTTTCGGTTAACGGATGGTGGTCAATCTTAATCATTTCTTTTCCTAACTTAAACCTTTCATCATCAATACGTTTAGTATCGCCTACATCAACAATGATAACTAAAGCTTCAGGGAATACTTCGTCACTTACAACATCAAGTTCACCCATAAATTTAGTACGCTCAGTATGTGTCCCAACAGCATACACTTTTTTATCAGGAAAACTTGCCTGAATCAAGTATTTAAGTCCTAATTGTGAGCCAATACAGTCTGGGTCAGGATTCACGTGATGATGAATGATAATAGTATCATATTCCTTTATCTTCTTTAGTATCTCTTTCTGTATCATTTGTGTGAATTCCTCCATTATTAATTTTCTTTTAACATTATATAATAACATACTAACCCAAATATTAGCAACATTATACTTAAGAAAATAGATAATTAAATAGTTTGATATAAGTTCTTTTATAATTAAATACAAAAAACATGGTCTAAGTAAAATGACTTAGACCATGTATAAAACTCTCAAATGTTTTCTTTATTATTTTGTTGTATAAATTACAACCTCATCGACATTGAGACGTTTGTTAGGATTACTACTACCAGCATAACTAATTCTAATGTATAAACCTGTGTCTTCAGTAATTCCTGCATCTACTAGTTCTTGTTTAGTATAATCTATGATAATTGATAGTTTTTCTAATTCAGTGTTCGTTACATTGACTTCTTTTAAGGTAATCCATGTTGTTCCATCTTTAGA
>JAAZCR010000153.1 GCA_012513195.1 Bacilli bacterium
GATAATTAGGTCCGTTCCTCCAGCCAGTACTTTTGGATTTGGTTCATCATTTAATAATTGTAAGGCTTCTGGCAACGACCTTGGTTGGTAAAATTGGATGTTAAACAAAGCCCTCTCCTCCTTCCCTCATAATTACTTCTCATCAACAAACAAGTCAATAAAATCAAAACGGTTATAATCAAAGAGGCCACGTGGTGTGAGTTTAACATCAGGTATAACTGGTAAAGCCATAAAAGCTAGGGCAATATATGGATCGATACCAGGTTTTACACCATATTCTTTCGCTAATTGATTTAGTTTGCGAACTTTTTCACATACAATCGTGCAATCATCCGCTGTCATGATTCCCGCAATCGGTAAACTAAGCTCACAAAGAACTTTACCCTCTGATACAAATACAATTCCCCCACCAATTTTAATTAATTCTTGTGTAGCGAGATACATATCCTCGTCATTACTTCCGGCGACAATAATGTTATGAGAATCATGGGAAATTGTTTGCGCAATTGTACAATTTGTCATTCCTAATCCTTCAAGGTAGCCAACATAATATTTACCAGTGTTCTTATGTCTCTCAATAACTGCTAGTTTAAGGACCTCTTCTTCTCCCTTAACTCTCTTAACGAAACCTGCTTCTACTTCAATTTCTTTTACAACACCTTTAGTAATTAATGATTTAGGTACAACTTGTATCACATTAACATACTTACTTTTTGCTTTGACTTTAAACATATCGGGGGTAACCGCTTTGACTCTCATGGTATTCTTCATTTCTACTGGTAGATGTTTTTTACTCTCTTCATAGAAACGACCATTTTTCATTGCTTTTTCAATCTTTAACTCCTGTAAATCAGAAAAGATGACTAAATCCGCTTTTAATCCTGGCGCAATCGCTCCTCTATCTTTCAAATTGTAACAAGTAGCCGCATTAAGGGTAGCAATAGTATAAGCTTTTATTGGATCTAATCCTAATTTAATACTTACGCGGATATTATTATCAATTGAACCTTCTTCAATCAAATCTTCAATATGTCGATCATCAGTACAATATAAGAAACGCGTATAATTATCTTGATTTACGACTTTAATTAATTCGCGCAGATCCTTCGACTGACTACCCTCTCTTAAGAGAACATACATCCCTAGATTAACTTTTTCGAGTGCTTCTTCAGGTGTAGTACATTCATGATCGGTCTTAATCCCCATACTGATATAGGCGTTTAGATCTTTACCACTCAAGGTTGGAGCGTGCCCATCGACATTTTTATTAACTTGTTTAGCATTAAGTACTTTTTCTAACATGTCGCGATTACCGTTAATCACAGCTCCGACATCCATTACTTCCCCTAATCCAAAAACACGTGGATGTTTTAGATATTTCTTTAATTTCTTCGCATTTAAAGTCGCACCGTTATCTTCAAAACTTACAGCTGGTACACAAGAAGGTAACATAAAGTAACAATCGATGACCGCATTTTTACTATTTTCTAACATGAAATCTAAACCCTTAGTTCCCATTACGTTCGCAATCTCATGAGGATCAGCGACAACAGTCGTAACACCGTGTTTAATCGCTAAATGGGAAAATACTTCTGGTGTGACCATGGCTGACTCTATATGCACATGGGTATCGATAAATCCCGGTGCTATATATTTACCTGTACAATCGATTTCTTCAACCCCATGATAACTACCTACACCTACAATAACATCGTCACAGATCGCGATATCAGCTTGCATGATGCTTTGAGTGTACACGTTAATAATTGATGCATTTTTTAAAACGAGGGGAGCCAGCGTCTCCCCTCTGGCATATTTCAATATCTTGAGTACCTTTTTCATATAATCCCTCTTTACACGATAATCTTAGGCTCCGTAACTAATTTACCATTGATATAACGTGCCTTTATGTTGCGATCATCACCAGTGTAGAGGAATTTTTGTAGGCGTTCGAGGATGGTGAGAGGTTTGAAGTGCGGTAAACAACTATCATCAATTACAAGGCAATCAAACTTGTAACCTGGTTCGAAACTACCCACCTTACCGAAGAAGGCTCCCCCACCTTTAGTTGCTAAGTAGAAACTATCAGCCGTACTTAATGGCTTATCAATGCGGTCTGATTGAATCCATTTAATATTCGATACTTGAC
>JAAZCR010000154.1 GCA_012513195.1 Bacilli bacterium
GATATAAGGAGCCATTTTAGGTTTTTCAGCGAAAATGGTGGTATCAATATTATTGATTATATATCCTCGTTCTTTAGCAAGTAAATAAGCTTTATGTAGAAGAATCTTCGAATCGATATCTTTATAAGCGGGGTCATTATCAGGAAAATGCTTGCCAATATCACCCAATCCTAAAGCGCCAATAATAGCTTCAGTAATCGCATGCAGTAAAGCATCAGCATCGCTATGACCTAGTAATCCTTTTTCGTAGGGTATTTCAATACCACCAAGAATTAATTTTCGATTAGGAACTAATTGATGAATATCTGTTGAATGACCTATTCTAAACATATTATTCCTCGCTTACTTTAAAGTATTTATCATAGAGTTTCTCTGCATAATAAAGATCTTCTTGTGTAGTAATTTTGATGTTTTCATATGATGATAAAACAATTTTAACCTTTGCGTCGGTATATTTTTCAATTAAACTAGCTTCATCTGTTCCTAAATAATTATCTTCTTGTGCTCTCTCATGAGCATTTTTTAATAGTTCAGTTTGACATGCTTGGGGTGTTTGAACCGCTACTAATATGTCTCTAGGCAATGTTTCTTTTACAAAATGTTCTTCAACAACTTTAATTGTATCCTTAACTTTAACACCAGGAATCGCACAGCCATAATCGTTCGCATTATATACGAGTTCAGAAATTAGAGTGTTTGTGATAAATGGACGAGCTCCATCATGAACTAAGACAAGCTCCTGTGTTACCGCTTGTAAACCATTATAAACACTATATTGTCTTTCATAACTACCTATAACTATTTTATAAGGTTTATTATTTATTTGCTTTTTTAGTAATTCTTCAATGACTTCTAGATCTGTTTCATTTATCACGACGATTAATTCAGCACATTTTTCATCTTGAAGAAATGGTTTTATGGCTAGCGATATTAATGGCTGATCTTTAATTTTTAGTAACATTTTATTATATCCTAGTTTCATTCTTGTGCCACTACCAGCACCTAAGACGATGGCTGCATAATTCATAGTATCACCAATGTTGATTTTAACATAAGTAGATTATTATTAAAATATATATGGAAGTAATTCTGAATCTTTCTTAGTAAGGTCATGAAAAGATTTAATTTTTCTGATAGTTCCCGTTTTACCGCGAATTAAGAGTGTTTCTGTTTCACTGATATTACCTCTTCGCACGATACCATCCAATAAGTCTCCTTTAGTGATACCAGTGGCAGAAAAGATAATATTATCGCTTCTTACCAAATCATGTAAACGGTATATTTTCTTTAACTCTACTCCCATTTCTGAGCATTTTTGTACTTCCCGTTCAGCCATAAGACGATTTTCCACCGTATCACCTTTTGCTTCATGTCTTAAGAGTAATCTACCGTTCATATCGCCACCTAAAGCCCGAATAACTGCAGCAGATACGACACCTTCAGGCGCTCCGCCGATACAATAAAGAACATCGATATTAGTGTAAGGCATACAAGTTAAGATCGAAGCTGCGACATCACCATCGGGGATCGCATATACTTTAATTCCTAACTTTTGCATTTGATTAATTAAATCCAGATGACGGGGTTTATGAAGCGTAATAACCGTTAATTCAGCTAAGGGTTTGTTTAAATGATTGGCGATTTTGATGAGATTATCGATGATAGGAAGTTCTAAATTAATCGTACCTTTTGCCTCTGGACCAACAATCAGTTTTTCCATATACATATCAGGCGCATGTAAAAACGAACCCTTCTCGCCTACAGCTAGTACAGATATAGCATTATATTGACCTAAAGCAACCATTCGTGTTCCTTCAATAGGATCGACGGCTATATCCACTTCATCGCCAATACCAGTACCGACCTTTTCTCCAATATATAACATGGGTGCTTCATCGATTTCTCCTTCCCCAATCACTATTTCTCTCCTAATATTAATCCGATTTAACATGGTTCGCATAGCGATGACGCTCGCTTCATCAGCATTATTTTTATCACCTCTGCCTAACCATTTGTAGGCTGCTAGAGCAGCTAATTCGGTAACTCGCGAAAACTCTAAAGCTAATTCGCGTTTCATGTAACCCTCCAAAACGTATTAATTAATATAAAAAAACTTCACTCAAAAGTGAAGTTAACAAAAAATATTAATAATCAATCCCTGCCTTGACGATATAACGATGGTCATCGCAAGAACAAGGAGTAATCGCATAAGTCATTTTGCAGTGGGGACACTTATAGACTAAAGTGTCCATAACGATAGTGTGGCCACATTCGCATGCAATTGTAGCAGGATTAGGCATGGGATGTTTGTCCATTCCTTTAGCGCGGACGCGATCTGCAACTGCTTGATTACTTTCAAATTCACAACCACACTTTGATACTACTTTATCCATAATATCTTACCTCACATATAATTTACTGCTAAATTATAACAAATACTCTTTTTTATTTCAATCTCTAATGTTAAAGAGGTTAAATGGATATTCAGTCGGATAGGAAGTAAAGGTTAATAGTTCTTTAGTGGTAGGATGATAAAAACTTAGTTTGTAGGCATAAAGGGCGATGTTTTGCACATCATCATTTATACCATATTTTTTATCACCAGCGATTGGGTGGCCAATATGAGATAATTGAACCCGAATCTGATGGGGTCTTCCAGTTTTGAGATTAACCTTTAATAAACTTAAGTTACGCTTTGTTTCTAATACTTCATAACTTAGTTCTGCATATTTAGCTTTATCAGTTTCATAGGGCATTACATAAACGGTATTAGTTTTTTCATTTTTTTCTAAGTAATTGATTAGAGTATCTTGATGCTTTGGTGTGCCATGAACTATTGCTAAATATGTTTTGGTGAATTTATGTGTTCTAACTTGATCACTTAAGCGGGATGCTGCTTTACTGGTTTTCGCAAACACCATAACCCCACCTACCATTCGATCTAAGCGATGAATGAGACCAAGATATACATTTCCAGGCTTATTATATTTTTCTTTTATGTAGTTTTTAATTAATTTAAGCATGTCCAGATCATTAGTGGAATCTGCTTGACTAAGGATGTTGGGATCTTTAACAACTACGATAATGTGATTATCTTCAAATAGAATTTTCATAGTTCTTGTTCCCACCGTGAAAATATTCCGCAAGGTAAAATTAAATTAGATGATTGAATACGTAAACCAATCTCACCCGAAGTGAGTTTGCCAGGATAACTTTTGTTTACTGTGGTTTCCATAACATTGTGTAACACTATCGGTGAGAAAGCTGATGTATAACTATTAATGATATAGAATAAGGGATTATCGCTTATTACTTCAAGAGTTAGATTTATTAAATCCACTAATTTCTCTTCAATGCGCCACACTTCATTGC
>JAAZCR010000019.1 GCA_012513195.1 Bacilli bacterium
CTTGTTACCATCGACTTCTTACCTGAACAAAGCATTGAACACTTAAAACATACATTAGTCGAATATAAACAGACTGAAAAAACAAAAACCCTAAAAAACATCCTTAAAAATTTCATCCCTGAAAGGTTAAGTGAGTATCTAGTCTCGCAACTAAAACTCACAAATCAAAAAATGAGTGATGTCTCTAAACACGTTCTCAATGACTTAAGTTTATTACTTAAAAACTTCCCCATAAAAGTTCATGGAGTAAAACCACTCGAAGTAGCTTTCGTGACTGGTGGTGGTATATCTTTATCAGAATTAAACCCAAAATCCATGGAATCGAAACTAATACCAGGATTATACTTTGTCGGTGAGGTATGTGATTTGCATGGATATACGGGGGGTTATAATCTCACCATCGCGTTATCTACGGGATATACTTGTGGGATGTATATTGCTCAAAAATAAAGAGGAATCAGCTGATTCCTCTTTTATTGTATGTCTTCATTAAGGTGATATGAAAAGAGTTCTTCCAAACTAGGAGCACCACTAAAGTTCAAAATATAGCGTAGTGCTTTTTGGGGATCAAATACCTTTAAAGCCTTTTCTTTATCCGCTTCATCGCCAATATAGGCGATGATTTCACCTGTTTCATAATTAGCATAAATGTATACACCTTTTACAAAATCACTAAAAAACCATACGCGTTTCTTTTCTGGTAAGAAAGTGTAATAACTTACTAAGTTTTCTGAAATAGTGACACTCTTTTCATTAAAGTCAAAAGCATATAAATGGCCTTCATGAATCCCACCATAAATGCCATTACCTAACTCATCAAGTTCATTATTTAAAATATTTTGTACATATTTGATTTCTTCATAGGATTTTACGATTTTATCATCATTTATAGTGATTTTGACTTCTTCATAGAGATCATTATTATACTCATTAATCAACTTATTTATAGTCTCTTTATCTTGTCGTAAATGTGCAATCATAAACTTATCATAGATATTGCTTCTTAAAATTGAGATAACTTTTTCCATTTCCTACTCCCTTCAGAATTTCTACAGAACACATTATAACAAGTTTAGTTTTTGTTGTTAAGAAATGTGCTCAACTTAGTGTTCGGTTGGAAGTAGCATTTGCCAGATAATGCCAAATTGATCTTTGACAATTTCGTACAACTTACTAAAGAAACTTTCACCTAAGGCTAGAAGGACTTCTCCTCCTGCATTTAACTTCGTAAAGATATCTCTAATTTCGTTTTCATCATTACTAACATATGTTAGACTGATATTATTGCCTTGAACAAAAGAATCGCCTTTATTGATGTCAGAAAACATAACCATGCTACTACCAATCATTATAAAAGTATGCATAACGCGATTTTTATCTTCTTCAGATAGTGGATAATCAGGGTTTCTGGGTCCTTCTCCATAAGTCATAATGGGTTGTTGTTCGACATTAAAGACGTTGGCATAGAACTCTACTGCCTTACGACAGTTACCATCAAAGTAAAGATATGGTTGAATCATGCTTTTCCTCCATAAAATTAGTTACTTATATTTTAAAGTATAAACAAAAGGAATGCACTTAATGTGCATTCCTACTTGTTAATTTGCTCAATTGCATAGTCATATCGCGGTGTCATAACTGTGCTAAGCATGATTTCATATGGATTCGGTATGACATTACCTAAAATGGATTTTAACGTAATCGGACTATACCCACTAATTAATGCTGTCCCGTTATCTAAGAGGGTAACAGGAACTTGAACGCGTTGGGCATTCACTTGCCAAAATATTACTTGCGGTAATTGATATCCATGTTTTTCATAACGAAGTTTAAAGGTTGTATATGGTGTATATCCACCTTCAACATGGTCAAACTGCATATCGGAAATGATGAGCAGTTTATTTGGTAATTCTGCTTGTGTTAGTTTTTTTTCTAAAACTGTTTCTAATATGACATCAAATACTCTACCGATGTTTGTATTTAATCCCCAATTTGCGTTAGAAACATTGAAAATCTTTTGTGCTAGAGTTTCACCTTTAATTTCGACTAGTTCTGGTTCTTCGCTAAACGTAAGGAAATGATTCTTATATGGACCATTAATACGTTCCGCAAAGTAAATTCCTAAACCAATGGCGACATCAATTGCTTTAGTAGAAGAATTAGGGGAAACTTCTTGAAACATTGATCCACTTACATCGATAATTGAAAGCACATTGTCGTTTTTCTCTTCGGTATAATCAGGAAGATTTTGCCATGCTAGTTCAAGAGTTTCATCATACTCTAAACCATTGTCAATATAGCGGGCTATGATATCATGGGGATATAAAGTGCTTGTATTCATCTTAACTTCATGATTTCTTAATGACCTAATGTAAGCTGCATATCGTTCTTCGTCGTGACGCAAAAATGCCCTACGATAAAGAATACTTGCTTTACTTGGTACGTGTTCATAGTTAATTTTTTCCCATTCATTTTGGCTCATGTACCGTTCAACAAGTTTAAGTTCTTTCCGCTTCTGGGATAACAGTTTACGGTATTCTTTTTCTGATAAGTTAAAAGCTTTAGCGGTGCGTTTTCCTAAGCGATTTGTTTCGGGATTAGATGCATTAACTGATTTTAACCATTTATACATTAAACTAGTTTGATTATTTTTCATACACTGTTCGTGTTCTTCACGTAAAAATTTAAACATTTTCTCTTCATGAGGGGTATCGACAAAAATATAGAGATAATCCCAGCGACCATATTCAGGTATTAATGGAAACAACTTCTCTGTAATATTAGGATAAAGTTTACTAATTAAGAGTAAAGCCAACTTAAAGAAATCCCGTTCACCTAACCCTCCGCGAATATCCGCAAGATAGAAGATGACGCGAAGAGCTAAATTGAAGTCTTCTGTTAAGGCTTTACTGATTAACTCGGCTAGCGCATCTCTACTCATTCTCCTACTACTTGCTCCTAAAGCGAATAAGTCCAAGACATAACTTGTTGTTGACTTGTAACTTAAGGCATCATTTGCGGTTTTTGTGAGATTGAGTTTTTCCTTTAATCCTTTTAACACATTATCACCCCTAGATAAAAAAACAAGGCACGAATAAGCCTTCCGCTTACCTAAATTGCTGTATGTGCCTTTAGTAAATAATAGTTAGTATATGTTTTAAGTATAGCATAAATATGCGAAAGATTAAAGAAATAAAAATACTTTTTAGCCACAATTAATTTACAAATACTCTTCCTTAGGATAAAATTAGAGTGGAATTTGTCGAACTAAAAGGAGTATTTTTTATGAGAAAAGTAAGTAAAGCAACCATCGTAACAA
>JAAZCR010000155.1 GCA_012513195.1 Bacilli bacterium
ATTTAATTGGTTCTTTATTCATGATTAATAATTATACTATAACTAATAATGTTTTAATTGGTGAAGGTAAAGGTGTTTATGCAATTTCTGGATATGCACTTACAAACAGTACAATTAACAATAATGATATAACTGTTATTGGTGGAAATATTAGTAAAATAGCTTTAAATAGTTCCGATGCTATAAAAAGTGGAAATGCAGCTATTAAATTAATTTCTGGTTCTACTGGAAACTCTATTTCTGATAATTTAATTAATTCCACAAATGCAAATGGTATGGATATTGAAAGTTCATCTAATTCTATAAATGATAATGTTATTCTTATAAGTAGTAATAATGATATTGATGTAGGTAGTTATGGATCATCTAGTATAGCTGGTATTTATGCTTCTGAAGATGGATTAACTGATTTAAATATTAATAATAATGATATTTTATTATCAGGTAATGCAGATTATAACTATGGTATGAGTATAATGGCACCTTATCCTGCAACAAAAAATATAACTTCTATTAAAATCACAGACAATTCAATTTTAGCAAATGTAAATAGTAACTATATAGCCGGTATTTATACTAATGCAGTTAATAGTGAAATATCTAATAATTTCATTGATATTAATTCTAATAATTTTGTTTATGGTATAGCTACAGATCCATTTTATCCAAGTACTGGGGGTAACAATATTATAACCTATAATAATGTCACCGGAGAAGGTATCGATGCACGTTTAATCGAAGTCACTTCTTCATCTAATGATACTATAGCTTATAATAATCTTAAAGCTAAAGGAAATGCTGTATATGGTGTAGCAGGCTACGCTTTAGATGATAGTGTAATCGATCATAATAATATGACTTTAATTGGAGGAAATGGAAGCTCAGCTCAAAGTGGTGGAGACATGATTCCATCAGGTAATGCAGCAGTAATATTAATAGGTAACTCTACAAACTCATACATTACTAATAACACATTTAACACCAATCAAAAAATTTATATCAATCAAACTGGTGCAACAAACTTAACCGTATATAATAATACAAATAAATCAGCAAGTCTAAAAACATTTTTAATTTGTAATAATATGGTTGAAGTTTATGGTGCTGGTGAGAATTTCACTGGTAAGTTAGTTGATGAGTTTGGTGATCCTATTGTTGGTCAGCATGTTGCTTTGAATTTAACTCGTTTAAGTGATGGTGCTAGTAAGATTTATGGCGTTACTACAGATCTTGCTGGTGAGTTCCAATTAGAAATTAATTTATTTGTAGGTAATTACACTGCTAGTGCTAGTTATAATGGATTTAGTAAAGATAATGTTACTTATTTGCCTTCTAGTTCTAGTGTTGCTAGTATTCAAGTTGTTACTAAAATTGATAATCGTACTGGTACTATTTTAAGCAATAAGAATTTCACTGAAGTTTATGGTGCTGGTCAAAATTTCACCGGTACATTAAGTGATATTAATGGTAAATCTATCATTGGTCAGCATGTTGCTTTGAATTTAACTCGTTTAAGTGATGGCGCTAGTAAGATTTATTGGGTTACTACAGATACTGCTGGCGGATACCAATTAGAAATTAATTTATTTGCAGGTGATTATACTTGTTTATCCAGTTATG
>JAAZCR010000156.1 GCA_012513195.1 Bacilli bacterium
TATTTGATAGAATTTCTTTTAATCTTGTAGTATCATTATACATGGAAGTCATCCTTTCTGTGTTATAGTGTTTTTTTTCCAAATTTTATTTTAACACAGGATGACTTCCTTTTCTATTTACACAAAATATTTTACACTATCTTTCCATCTACTTCATATACATTTAAACCCTTAACATTTCGTTTAAACTTCCCTCTTATCTCTTTTAGATCATTACTTAAACTTACTTTAAGACGAGCATCAACAACATCATCATCATTTATTTGGTATTTCGTTATCCGATCAGCAAAGAAGTCAGGGAAACAATAACTAAACTCTAACTTAATCCCTGCTATCTGATACTTTCCCATTCCTAACCTCCGCTCTTAACTTCGCCAAATCTCGGAGATACTTACTACACTTAGTAAATCCTCCTTCTAAAAACCGGTGAGCATCGCACTCAATACATGTATCTTTATATTGACATGTTGCACATGCATTACACTTCGGTAGATTTTGCATGTGTGTAGTCAATTCATACCAAACTTCCATAAAGTTGGCATTTCTTATCGACTTAGATGGATAGGGTAACAGCGCACAAGGCTGCATTACACCATCCCAAGTTACAAAGAACGAACTTCTTAAGGCAACACATTTTTTTCCATTAGTACTTATTCTAAATGTATCATTGCTGTGATACTCAAAGGCTTCTTGAAATTTCTGTTCATAAATTGCTAATTCATTTGGTGTTAAACGATAGTCTAATTCATTTGAACAACTATTTCGTTTTGGTCCAATATATAAATAATAAACCATGGGTAGATTTTTTTCTTTGGCATAACGTATCAACGCATCTACTTGCGAAAAAATTTTCTTTAGTGGTGCAGTTCTAATTATCACATTAATTTTACTTTCTTTAAGTAAAGAGATACCCCTATCTACTTTGTCAAAACCATTTTTAACTCTAGCAACTTTTTCGTATGTTTCATTATCTGCCCCATATAAAGTAATTACCACCATTTGCGGTGGTCTTTTTTTCAATGCAGCAACAACTTCTTCATTAATTAAAGTACCATTAGTATATAAAGTAATGATCACACCTAAATCATAGAGGTAGTTATATAGTTCAGTAAAATCCCGACGATAAAAAATCTCGCCACCAGTCAGCAAGGCAAACAACATGCCATTATCAACAGCAACCTTAAAAATCTTTTTCCATTCCTCCGTGGTAAGTTCATTACGTGTTATTTCCCTTACATAACACATCTCACAATCTAAGTTACAATTACTCGTCAACTCAAACTCACCAAGTATTGGAATCCGTTCCTGTGCTGCCATTTGGATTAAATTTTTTTGGACATCCCTAAAACTCGTCACTACAATCACCTAATTTAATTGTATCATTAGCGGTTATGATTGCCAAACAATTTTAGACAAAAGTCGACAAAATCGCATTTGATAAATATTTAATGATATCTGTAGCGATTAATGAATATTCACCTACTTCATCTCTCGCATAATTTCCCGCTAGACCATGTAAATATACACCTAATATAGCCGCATTCATTAATGATAATCCTTGTCCAACCAAACTTGTTATAATTCCTGTTAACACATCACCACTACCAGCGGTAGCCATACCTGGATTTCCAAAATGGCCAATAATGCTATACTCCCTATTCGCAATGATGGTACCAGTACCCTTTAAAACAACGGTGAAATTATATTTATTTACTAAGTCTTCAACATACTTCATCGGGTCTTCTAAAATACTTTTACTATCTATACCTAATAACATCGCTAGTTCTCCAACATGCGGAGTCATTATGATATTTTGACCATCATGAATTTCATTTAATAAATCTTTCAAATAGAATAACCCATCAGCATCGATAACTAATGGTAATCCACTATCAATTAACTCTCTTAAAAGATCATAATATGTAGAATCATATCTGCCTAATCCTGGACCAAACCCTACGACATCTTTCTTATAAATAACATCGTTTAAACTGTCATAAGGCTTTATCATGAGTTCTGGGTAAGCTTTAGTAATATAATCATAATGTTTCTTCTGAATACCAATAGTAACTAAGCCTGACCCACATCGTAACGCCGCAAGACCCGATAATATTGGTGCCCCAGTCATACCTATTGAACCACCAAGAATTAAAACATTACCATAATCATACTTATGGCTATTATGTTTACGTTTTGGTAACAACTTCTTAACCATTTCATCATCAAAATAATATCGATTTTGTTCAATTACCTCAGTATTTATATCAGCATCAACAATAAAACATTTACCATGATAATCAAGGGCATCATTCAAAACATTTCCTAATTTATAGGTTTGGACAATTCCTGTATAATCAGCTTCTACCGCTATATTCATCACTTTACCATTATTACCATTAATACCAGAAGGGATATCAATACTAAATATTCGTTTATTAGACTGATTAATCGTGTTAATCGCTTGATAATATAATCCTTCAATACTTCTATTTAATCCAATTCCAAATATACCGTCGACAATAAAAGTTGACCAAGCACACAATTCTTTAAATATATTCAAATCTTCGAAATTTTTAATGAAGATTATCTCTACCTTTTCCTCAATTTCTTTTATAACAACTGCTAAATCACTAGATAACTCTGTTTTATCTCCCACAATCACAATTCGTACATCATATCCATCATTCAACAAATGACTACCAACAACGACTCCATCGCCACCATTGTTTCCTATTCCAGAAACGATAAGTACTCTATCAACTTCTTGGTTTAATTTACATTCTTTTATAATACATTCATATAATCGCTTTCCTGCTCGTTTCATCAAAGTAACTGAAGAGATGTTTTCCTTTTCACAAGTAACTTTATCACATCTATACATCTCATTTGTGGTAAGAATTCTTAACATAATATCACCTTTACATTCACGCACATTTCTTAATGACATTTAAGTTTTTTGATATTATTATATTAATATTTTTTATATATTACATTTTTTTGTTTCTATATATAGTAATGTTTTGTGTTACCTCTTCATAGAATTTTAATTTTTTTATCTCATCTGATGTAAACTCTTGATAATGTTCAAGTATCATTATATCATCAAATGCTTTTATAACTGTTAGATATAAATCATTGCCTATTCTGTAATTGAATCTTTTTTCAGTGTTAATTACTTCTTCATAATTCATAGAATGTAAATCTGCATCTTTATTCTTTTGCGTTAATGAAGTAAAGTCATAAAGAAATCTGTTATGAAAGTGAAATTTAGCTACTTTGATACCACTTAAAAGGATAATTAACATTAACTTTTGATATATGTTTAATAAATGGACTTGTTTTTCTATATCATCTAGTTTACTTAAATCCCAATATCCATCTCTAATAACTGAGTATACCGCAGGATTCATTTCTTCTTTATCATTAAATCGAGTTACAAACTCTGTATAAAAATCAGTTTTCTTAATCTTATCAATAATGTCAGGTTTGTTTAAATAGTTCTTAAAGTAATCTATATAATATGCTGGTTCTGTTAAAGGATCAAAATGTATTTTAAAGTTACTTCTTCATCTGATAATGCTAATGATATTGGATCAACAATAATGTATACAATTATGTAGTATCCAATAGTATATTTTAAAAATTCAGTAAACAATTGCACATCCTTTTCTAATGAGTAATTATAGCTTTGAGGATAATATACTTGGACTCTATAGAATGTATCATATCCTTGTTTATGAATTATTTTATTAGCATTTTGTACAAGTTCTTTAAGATGATCAAAATAATCTGCTAGTTTATCTTTAACTTCCTTATATGCATTTAGTTTTTGTTCTAGTTTTTGTGTAATACGATGATTTAATTCAAATCGATCTTTTTTTAACCATTTTAATCTAACATTAGAATCTTCTATTACTAAATAAAGCATGGTGTTTAATAACTCATATGCTTGTCTAACTGAATAATATGCACAATCATAATATCCATCTTCGTACAAAAAAATTGAATTAATTAACAATTGGGATACTTCAAACATAAATTCATTACAAAACATAGCTTCTTCATAGCCTACGAAGAAGGACATACCATGTAAAAGCAATAATAAATCATCTCGATTAGGTATAACTCTACAAATTTTACTTTTCTTACGCATTAAATTTAAAATATTCATTGTTAAGTCATCTTTAATTTGAGTCATTACATGCAACCCCTTAAAAATATCCAGTTCTCAAGCATCACTTATGTAAAACCACTAATTTAATTATATCATTAAAAATATAATTATTTGACATATTTTTCAATAACAATACAAATAAAAAGCAAATAACCGATTTATGCTACCTTAATTGTTTTATTCATCACATTCAAAAAATAATCCCACACGACTACTTAAATCGTGTGGGATTATTTTTGTATGTTATTAATTACTTATTATACTTCTTAAAACCAATATAAGCTTCTACTGCTAGGATTATTGAACCAGATAGTAAGGAAAAACCTCCACCAATTTTATTTGCCATTTCATATGATGAATCTACTGAATACTCCGTTATTAACGAAAAACCATATAGGACACAGAAAATACCAAAGATGATAAGAACAATATTAGCAAACTTAAGGAAAGACTTCATTCTAGAATTGTTCACAAATAGACTTCCCTTGCATATGAAGTATTAAGTAATCAGGTCCACCAGCTTTGGAATCTGTGCCACTCATATTAAAACCACCAAATGGTTGATAACCTACAATCGCACCAGTACATTTTCTGTTGAGATATAGGTTACCTACATGGAATTCTTCGCGCGCTTTTTCAAGATGCATGCGATTATTAGATATTACAGCTCCTGTTAGACCATATTCAGTATTATTCGCAACCTCTAATGCTTCATCAAAGTCTTTTACTTTACAGAAGGCAACAACTGGTCCGAAGATTTCCTCCTGCATTACTCTTGCATCTGGTTTTACATCAATCACAATTGTCGGTTCAATAAAATATCCCTTACTATCGTCACTACCACCACCAAAGACTACTTTACCTTCTGTCTTGGCGATTTCAATATATTCTTTAATTTTATTAAACGCTGATGCATCGATTACTGGTCCCATATTAGTTGATAGTTCACTTGGATCTCCAACTCTTAACTTCTTCGTTCTTTCTACTACTTTATTGACTACTTCATCATAAACATCTTGATGGAGAATAACTCTTGAACAAGCACTACATTTTTGCCCACTAAAGCCAAAGGCA
>JAAZCR010000157.1 GCA_012513195.1 Bacilli bacterium
ATGCTAATTTGCGGAGTGGACAAAGAGAACTAATGGATTCTGTTAGTGAAGTGATAAAAGATAAAGGTACTCTTTTTGTATGTGCACCGACGGGAATTGGTAAGAGTTTAGGTACGCTTTATCCAGCGCTAACATCCTTACCAACCAAAGATACGAAGATTTTCTATTTAACTGCCAAATCGATGATTAAGGAAGTTGCACGAGATACTATCAATTTGTTGCGAAAACGCAGCAAATTAAAAATCAAATCATTAGTAATGACCGCTAAGGAAAAGATTTGTATTAACGATTGTGTTAAGTGTAATCCAAAGGATTGTCCTTATGCGAAGGACTTTTATAAGAAAGTTAATCAGGCAGTGGTTGATATTTATACGCATGAAGATGATTTTAACTACGATAGTATCGTTCATTATGCTTATAAATATGAAATATGTCCATTTGAGTATCAATTAACTCTTTCATTATATAGTGATTGTATTATTTGTGATTACAATTATGTGTTTGATTTAAGAGTATATTTACGCCGTTTCTTTGAGTATGATACCTCTAATATTATTCTTTTAATTGATGAAGCACATAATATGTATGATCGTGTATGTGGAATGTACACCATAAGCCTTAATTTTAATATCCTTAATACGATTTATCAACATATTAACAATGAAGAAATTCGTAATAGTGTTAATAGTTTAATTGTAACATTAAAACAATATGAAACAGATTTATCATTAAGGAAGAAAGACGCACTAAAGTTTTTAGACTTAGACATGAGTATTATCGATAATATCGAAAGTTTACTTGATAAACTAGAAAAGCATTTTGATATCCTACATAATCAAGGTGAAGAGATTAATGAGGAGTTGTGGGATTGTTACTATGAATTAAGTAATTTCCTGAAAATTGCGGCTGTCTATTCCTCCGATTTCTTTGTCTGGGTGACTAAAAATAAAGAGGAAGTAAATTATCAGATTACTTGTGTTAATCCAAGAGCATTAATTAAGAATCGGACAAGCAAAGTATTAAGCACCGTCTTCTTCTCAGCTACTCTTCATCCCCTTGATTATTACATCTCATTATATGGAGGGGATGAAACTAGTCGGACACTCTTTTTACCTTCTCCTTTTAAACAAGAAAATTTAGCGTTATATGTTAATCCGTATATTTCAACTAAGTACAATAATCGTGATAATACAAAGTATAAAATTGCTTATCAGATTCATGATGTCATTAAACATGGTGGTAAATACTTAGTTTATTTTCCCAGTTATCAGTACCTTGAAATGGTATTTCAAGTCTTTAAAAAGATTAATGAAACAGATCTACTATTATTGAAACAAACGAGCGATATGACGGAAGTAGAGAAGAATAATTTCATTAAACAGTTTGATGATAGTAATACTAATATTGTTGGGTTCGCGGTTTTAGGTGGACAGTTTGCGGAAGGTATTGATTTAAAAGGGGAGAAGTTAAATGGCGTCATCATTGTGGGGGTAGGTTTACCTACTTTTGATGCTTTTAGGGAGGAACTTCGGGCTTATTTTGATGCAGTTTATCATAAAGGCTATCAGTATGCCTATATATATCCTGGCTTTAATAAGGTACTCCAAGCTGTGGGTAGAGTGATTCGAGATGAAAATGATGAAGGTATTGCGGTATTAATTGATGAGCGTTATATCAAGTCAGAGTACCTTAAACTCTTTCCACCTCATTGGAGGCATTACCAAATTATTGATTGGTAAAATGTAGTAGAAAAAATTATGTTTATTGATATAATCATTACTTTATGTTAAAATTGAATGAAGATATTTTTTACATGATTCATTTTTTGGGGGTGAGTTAATGATTCAGGTACCCGAACTAGTATATGTTATCATTATGATTTTTACAGGAGCATTAACAGGATACATAACTAATGATGTCGCCCTGAAGATGTTATTCCGTGAATACGGAATCGGTAAATTAAAATTTGGTGGCGTTATCATTAAGACGCGTAAGAATCTTGAGAAAGATTTATCGCAACTAATCGAAAAAGAAATTATTAACCATAATACTTTGAAAAGTCAATTTCATAAACCTGCACTACGAGAAGCCATATCAAAGACTGTTATCACGTTTTTTAATGATATAATTTTTAAAAATACCAAGAATGATCAAATTGGCGATTTACCAGGTTTTAATCAAACCGTTGATAATATATGTGCTTTCTTACAAAAGTATTTAGAAGAACATCTTTATAAAACCTTTGTGAAGTTAAGTAAGAATATTGTCGTTAGTGATATTGTTTCAAGCGAACAGGCTTTAAATCTTGCGCAATCCATCGCTAAGCAAATTTTAACGGTCGTTAAAGAAAAACGCATCGCAGAAACAATTGTTACTGATTTATATACAAATTATCGTGACATGTCATTAATCGATATCGTTGGCGATAAGATTACCGATACCATTATCAATAACCTTAACGAACTCTTAAACGATATCTTTGATGAAATGCGGTATAAAAATGACCGAGAAATCCACACATTAGTTAGTAAGTTATATCGTGATTTAGATTTTGATACCTTTGTAGAATCAATGGAAAATTATCTTGGCGATAAAAAACTATCTTACTTTATTTCTGAAGATAGTTTAAATCGCCTGTATGAATTATTCGTTGATTATTTAAAGAATCCAAATTCCAATGAATCAATTGAGGTATTCTTTGAAGGGTTATTAGTAGCTTTAAAGAAAGTCGATAAACCAATCATTGAATTATTCTCTGGTGATTTACGTTTAGAAATTGAAAAATTCCTTGAAACCCAATTACCAGGTATCATAGATCGTTTGATTGAAATCATCCAAAAACATAAAGATGAGATTGAAGAATTAATTGAATCTTCTATTGACCAAACTATCTACGATCAACAAACAATTAGAAGATTAATTTTACAAGCGATTCGATTCTTCTTAATTGAAAACTTTACCCAAAAATACGATATCATTAACAAAATTGTTGAAATGTTAAGAGGTATTGATATTGAAGATCTCTCCATGACCATTAGTCAACAAGTAATTGACCTCTTACATAAGCAATCCATTTCAACCATTATCAATGAATTAGAAGCAAATAATATCCTAACTGCGAAGTTAATTGCTAGTCAAGTTCATCGGGTCCTCAATTTCTTATGTGAACGTTATCTATCAAAGGATATTGAACATAGCGATTTCCTCGAAAAACGGATAAATGATTTAATAAAACTAAATCTCAAACCATTCGTTAATAATCTTACTGTAACAGTTATTACCAAGCAAATCCTTTATAATGAAGAAATCCTTAAGTTCATTAAAGAACGAATTAGTCAATCATTACGAAGCATTGCGAATATGCCGATAAGTACCTTTATCTTAGCAACCCGAGTCAATGACTATGCGGCAAGATTCCAAGAAGGTATTTATAATCAACTATTAAAGAATGAAACAGAAATCGTGGATATTATTTATAAGAACCTTGAAACTTATTTCTTAAAACATAATGTCAGCGAAATTCTCAAGAAAGAACAAGCCCAAGCCTTTAAGAGTGAAGTTATTGTCGATGTCATTGTGCGAAGTTTACGCAATCTCATCGAGGATTATCGTCATTATCATATCCATGATTTATTTAAGCAAATTAATTCCATCGATAACCTTAGTGAAAATATCGTTAATGCCATCCTCAATTATCTCGATAACGGTTTAAGCAATATCTTAGAAGGCAATATCGCTCGAGTAATTGAGAATAACATCAAG
Organism: Bacilli bacterium; assembly: GCA_012513195.1. Taxonomy (GTDB): domain Bacteria; phylum Bacillota_I; class Bacilli_A; order Haloplasmatales; family Haloplasmataceae; genus JAAZCR01. The sequence continues at coordinate 3,763 of JAAZCR010000157.1, forward strand.
AGTTTCAGCAATGAAGAAGTTCTTGAACTCATGCAGGAGTTCATGGGAAAAGAGTTAAAGCCTTTAACAATTCTCGGAGCGATTATGGGTGGTATTGTCGGTATCTTCCTTGGGTATTACCAAGCCTTTGTCCTAGGGCACAACACATTGTTTAATTGGAATCAAATAAAGTTCATCTTACCTAATATGGCCATTTACGCTCTCGTTGGTTACTTAACTAACGTTATTGCGATTTACTTCATCTTTAGACCATATAAACCCGTCTTTGGATTAAAATGGTTCCAAGGTGTTATTCCAAAACAGATACCTGTTTTGGCTAGGGCAATGGGTAACGTTATTAGTAATAACCTCTTAAGTGATACAAGCATAAATAATATGATTCAAAAGAATGAAAAACCGCTCAAAGAGGCATTTATTAAAAACATTCAAAAAGACGATTACAAAGTGTTAAAAACTTACTTATCTGAACAAAGCAATAAAGTAACAAGACTAGCTACTCTATATATCATCCGTTATTTACGCGACAATAATCATATGTTAGCATCGAAATTAACGGATGAAGTAATGGGACTTAATTTACAAAACGTCGAAACGCAAATTTTTAGTGAACTTATGGCGGATTTATTTGCAGATAAGGTTAATCATTCCGTTGATTATATAACTAATGTTATTGCGAATAAATTAAAATCTGGTAAGACAATAAAAGAATTATCTGATGATTTACAAATCAATACCGTCGAAAATAAGATTAATAACTTAATTGAAGTTGAGTTAGGTAAATTTATAGAACGATTCAATACTACTAATTACTTAGTAGACCTTATTTCCAGTAACCAAGTTTTCATTGATAAACTTATCAGTCAAAAATTAAATACGGTATTATCGGAGAACGCTAAGGTTGGGATCGAAAACTTCCTTTATGGTCTTATCTCCCGTTATCTATTTGATCGCGAAAAACAACGTTCGTTATCAAATTACATAATTAATGAAATCACCGCCATTTTAAATAATAACGATAGTATCGATGAACTATTTGGTGGAAGATTTATTGAACTTGTTAACTACAACATGGAAACCATTCTCGAGCGTATTAATGTGGCTGTCGTAAAGTGGCTATATGATAATCGCGATGAAATAACGGAATCAGTCACTAAGAGAGTAATTGATCAATTATCAGTTGTTCAACAAGTTGGTTATAAAGCGATTAATGGAGATAAACTAATAAGAGAAACAGTGTACCGAATTATTGAACATCGCTTGCCAAACTTTATTTCCGATAAGATTGCGATGCTTACAACTGAGTTCAAGAATTTCTTTGATGAACTCGGTAAGATGCGCTTAAAAGATGCTCGCTTAGAATTACGCAAAGAAGAACTCGAAAACTTCTTGAATTCCGTCTTCGAATCAAAAGAAATTGAGATTAAGACCAGAAGATTTATTCATGTGGTAATGAACTACTTCTATGAAATTAATACTAAGATCCTCTTTGATCTATTTGAAATTGAAAATAGCCAAGACATCATCAGTAAGTTTAGTGATATCTTAGATTTAGTTAATGAAGGTTGTTACAGACAATTGAATCTAAGAAAAGAACATATTACTAATGATGTATCACCATTAGTAAATAAATTTATCACTAGAGAAATTATGCACAATCGCGTGCGCAATCTAACGCTAGGAATCACTGATGTAGAAATCCAAGAGTTGGTTCAACGGATACTCGTGAAACTAAATGAGAACGACTTCTTAAAACATAAGATGTTACAGCTCGTTGATGCTATGTTTAATCATCTCAAAGTTCTACCACTTAGTGCATTATTCGATGACCTGTACTTGAAACAAGATATCCGTAATTTAATTAGAAAATTTACCATTGATATAAATGTTGAAGATGCCTTAATGGAAGTAATTAATGATCTGTATTGTACAACAATTAGAAATTATGAAAAACTAATCGAAAATGATGTTAATGAACGTTTCCTTACTGATATTATTAACGCTACCTATGAAGCAATAAAAGAAAACATCTTCGACATTTTAAGAGCAGTCGATTTTAAAGAAGTTACCGTACGTGAAGTAAGCGCCATGGACGCTAAACAAATCAAAACACTCTTTGACAGTTTCGGTCGTAGTTACTTCCGTAAACTCGAGTTGTATGGGATATTTGGGGGAATATTTGCGATTGAAGAGATTAGTTTAATCTTTTTAATCAGTTACATTGTACAAATGTTTAAGAAACCTAACAAAGAGGAGGTTAAAAATGAAAATAAAGATTAAGTTTAAAGATTATTTCTGGGCTTTTGATGGTCTTGGTGCACTACTTATGTTAGTTGCTTTTATCTTAATGATAATCTACCACAACCAAGTCAACGAAATCATTATTCGCTTGACAGGAATTGGTGTATTATTCTTTACTCTAATACGGATTAAACCAATTTTGGCCAACCGCAATGAAAAAGATTATCTCCTCGTCATGTTTAGCGAATTGTTAATTTTCTTAGTTGTTGGCTGCCTACTACTATTCATGGCTCCAAAACTACTAGAAGCTGGCGAAAAAGACATTTTCACTTATAGTCGTCTAGTTGGTTTACTCCTATGGATTCGTGGTATCGTGCATTTCTGGACCACTTCTAAGCGTTACGAACTGCATGACATCATCGGTTTCATCGTTAATGTACTCTTCATCTCCTTTGGTTTCGTGTTCCTCTTAACTAATAGTTTAACATCGGATAAGATTACGCTCTTCTTAATTATCATTTCATTACTATTAGTAGTCTTCTTTAGTTATCGTACCTTTAGTGGTTACAACAGTTTCCGCATCCAAAAAACTAATGCATTAAAGATGCAAGATTACTTAGAAAAGAAAGAAGAAGATAAAGAAGTAATCGAAGATCCAAAGAAGATTGAAGATCAAATTAATCCAAAAATCATCGAGGAGCCCGAAGAAAAGCGTCCGAGTGTAGAAGTAAATTAAAGTGTTAAAAAATAAAATAAAGTCAGTTCCTGGCTTTATTTTATTTTGTTTATATTCATTGCTTATTCACTTATTAGTTAGTATAATAGTATCAACTCAATAAGGAGGAAAATTATGGATCAAACATTAACGATGTTAAAAGAATTAACGGAAGCAAAAGGTGTTCCGGGAAACGAACGGGAAGCACGCGAAGTAATGCGTAAGTACTTAGAACCCTATGCTGATGAAATCACTTATGACAATTTAGGTTCCATCATCGGTGTTTTAAAAGGCAAAGAAAATGGTCCACGCGTAATGGTATGTGGTCACTTAGATGAAATTGGTTTTATGGTTACGAAAATTACCGATAAGGGCTTCATTAAGTTCCAACCCCTTGGTGGCTGGTGGAACCAAGTCATGCTTTCACAACAAGTAGTTGTGGTTAATGGTAAAGGTGAATGTTTCCACGGCGTTATTGGTTCCAAACCACCTCACATTTTATCCGCTGATGATCGCAAAAAACCAGTTGAAATTAAAGACATGTTTATTGACATTGGTGTCAAAGATAAGGAAGAAGTCGAAAAACTTGGTATTAAACCAGGCGATATGATTGTTCCATATTGTGAATTCCGTACTCTTGCCAACGAAAAATACATGCTTGCGAAAGCATGGGATAACCGTATCGGTTGTGCCATTGCGATTGAAGTACTAAAACAATTAAAGGGTCAAGCTATTGATGCTACTGTATATGGTGTTGGTACTGTACAAGAAGAGGTTGGTTTACGTGGTGCCAAGACTAGTGGCTATAAATTAAATCCTGATATTTGTATCGCAACTGACGTTGGTATCGCTGGCGATACACCTGGAGTAGGCGATGCTGCTACTGGTGAACTTGGTAAAGGACCACAAATCGTTTTATATGATTCATCCATGGTTGGTCATCGGGGCTTAAGAGAGTTTGTCTTACAAGTCGCTGATGAACTCAATATTCCTTATCAATTTGAAGCGATTGCGGGTGGCGGTTTAGATAGTGGCGCCATTCATACCACACATCAAGGTGTACCATCAATTGGTATTTGTATACCAAGCCGCTATATTCATAGTAACGCTTCCGTTATCCATCGCGATGATTTTGAAAATGCGGTTAAATTGATCGTTGAAGTTATTAAACGGTTGAATACAGAAGTTGTTAATAAGATTACCTATGAATGGTAAGAAAATTATGTAGATAAAAATGGCATAATTCGTTATGCCATTTTTTATTTTGTATGTTATAATAAATAAAACACTTAGATGATTGCGGGGGATAGTAAATGCGCGTACTAAAGGCAATTTTATTATTTATAATGATAATAATTGGAGTCTTGGTATTTTTAGAACTCATACCAATCGCACCCGAATACCCAAAGGAAAATTTATGGATTGTTGAGAAGGGTAGTAG
>JAAZCR010000158.1 GCA_012513195.1 Bacilli bacterium
CTGAATATACTGACCAAAAGAAACTAGAAATTGCGGCAAGTAAAATCTTTATTCCAAATGCTGATAATATCCGTGGTAACATTACATTACCTGAAGTTGGCGAGTTTAATATACAAATTACTTGGACATCAACTCACCCACATATCATTAATACAGTGACAGTTCCAGCAGCTGAAAATGATGGATATGCACAAATTCCATTAGGTGTTGTTAATAGACCAGATGAAGACACTTTAGTTAAATTAACGGCGAAACTTACATTAAATGGTCATGAACTTGAAAAAGAAATCTTCGTAACCGTTAAAGCGAAAACAAAAGAGTTAACCGAAGATGATTATTATGCTTACCTATTCGTTTATTTTACTGGAGAATCAACTGCTGATGGTGAACAAATCTATTTTGCGACTAGTTTAGATGGTTTACATTGGAGTGAGCTCAACGGTAATAAACCTGTTTTAACCTCTTCAGTTGGCGAAAAAGGGGTACGGGATCCATTCATCGTTCGTTCACCTGAAGGTGATAAATTCTATCTCATCGCAACCGATTTAAGAATCTATCCTCGATATGATTGGGGACGTGCTTCAACTGCTGGTAGTAAATCCATCGTTGTTTGGGAATCATCAGACCTTGTCAATTGGTCTAATGAACGTTTAGTAAAAATCAATTTTGACGATGCTGGCTGTACTTGGGCACCAGAAGTATACTATGACTATCGCACTGGCGAATTCTTAGTCTACTGGTCATCTAAACTTGGTCGCTTAAACTATGATCAATTCCGTATTTATATCGCTAAAACCCGTGATTTCTATACCTTCACAGCCCCTAGTCTATATCTCCAACGTGAACGTGATGTTATTGATATGACAATTATTGAACACAATGGTGTTTACTATCGTTTCTATAAAGATGAAGTAAATAAAAACATTCTTGCTGATAAAGGTACCCAATTACTCAACCATACTTTCACTCCTGTTCGTTATTCAACAGTTGAAAGTCAACCTGGTGTTGAAGGTCCAGAAATCTTTAAGTTAATTGGTCAAGATAAATGGGTATTACTAGTTGACAATTACGGTGGTAAAGGATATTATCCATTAATCACTGATAGTCTTGAAAGTGACTTCCGTGTCTTACCTGTAAGTGATTATAAGATGCCCCAAGGTGCACGTCATGGTTCAGTCATTAGAATCACAAGAACTGAATATGAAGCATTAATGGCTAAATGGGGAAACAAATAATTTAATTTAGATGTAAAAAACATCCTTTTCACTAATAAATGTGAAAAGGATGTTTTTTATATTAATTGCATCTATTTTTGAAATCTAATTTTAAATGTTCTAATCTCATAAGGATTTAAAGTTATCGTAAGTGCTTGTGTATTTTCCGTAGGACCAATTTCATTTTCCATTAAGTCTGTTTCAGTAATAGTAATAATCGTATAATCACTTGTTAATGTACATTTAGTCTTTTTACCTTCAAACTCATATAATCTTATGATATAAGCATCATCATATTCAGCCTTTTTAATCGCACTTATTTCCACATTATTTTTATCGATAATTATTAGTGACTGTGATAATTCATCGAAACAACCTTCAAAAACATTAAGTGGATTATTAAGTTTGAATGCTTCGATTTCTGTTTGTGCTTTGCGCCAATCATCTAAATGTGGATATAAGGCGTATGTGAACTCGTGAACGCCTAAGTCTGCCTCAGGATCAGGATAAGTTGGACTCTTAAGCAGAGTAAGACGTATGACATTACCTTTAATATCATAACCATATTTACAATCATTTAAAAGACTTATACCATATCCACCATCGGAAAGGTCAGCCCATTTATGACCAACAACTTCAAACTTAGCTAGATCCCAACTTGTATTCCAGTGATTTGGACGCTCAATATTACCAAACTGAATATCATAAGTAGCTTTCGTGGTGCGAATATCTACTGGAAATGCTACTTTCATTAAACGACGTCGTTCACGCCAATCAACTTTTGTTTTAAAGTCAATTCTTCTTGTATGGGCATAGAAAATAATATCTTGGTAAATTTTCGAATGTAAATGTTGCCATTCTATTTCAAGCACAAAACGCAATGGTCCTTTTTCCTTAACCGTAAACTTTACTAAATTATCAACAATAGCTGGTTTTTCTTGATAATAGATATCAATATCCCAAGCATCATAACTCATTGGTCGATCTTCAAAAGTTTGGATTACATTACCACATTGATTTGGGGCTAGCACTTCACGTTCTGCTTCCTTATCATAAAGATGTTTAATATGTCCTTTATCATCAAACTCAATTGTATAGAATGGTGTTTCGAGAATGCGTCCGTCAAATGTAAATGGCTCAACTAATGTATTATTCTCGTTAGAGGTTTGAATTACTGTAAAGGCTAATGGCTTTAAATTTTCTAAATATACTAATGTACCTTCAGCAGTATCTTGAGTTGTTAGAACACTATCGTTACTTTTGAACGAACTATGTTTATGTGGAATCAATACATAATCATTTCTATTCCAGTTACTATTGTTAAAGATTAAGTATGTATCAGATGATTTATCAAGTCTATCTTCAAACTTACTTAAAACTTCGCTAGCTAAATGCTCAGCTTTTTTATAGTCTTCGACAGCATCGATATATACTTCTTTAATTGACGAACCAGGAATAATATCATGGAATTGATTAGTTAAAATAATCTTCCAACCTTTTTCAAGGGTATCCCGATTATAAGGAACACCTTTTGTTATTTCGGCATAAACACTTAACATTTCCACTAAGCGATAATAATTTTCTAATTTGCGGTTATATTTCTTTATTAATGCTTGTGATGTGTATGTGCCACGATGGTATTCCAAGTATAACTCGCCATCCCATTCAGGAATAAAACGATCAGTTTTATGTAAGCGTTCATGGAGTTTATGGAAGAATTCCGTAGCTGTTTGTGTTTTGACATGGGGTATGCCAGGCATTTTATCTAAATGTTTTATTAACTCTAACATTTCGCGTTCTACCCCACCACCGCCATCGCCATGCCCATAGGCTAATAATAATTCATTATTGATGTCTTTATCGATATAACGATTCCAGGTTTCAGCGATGGTGTTAGCATGAATGCGACCATTGTAAGTATAAAACCAACTTTCTTTAGGCGCATTTACTTGTGGAGTTGTAATCATGTGAGTTAGGATTTCTGTACCATCGATACCCTTCCAAAGGAAAGTATCGTGAGGAATTTTATTATATTGATTCCAACTTATTTTCGATGTTAAGAAGGTATTAACCCCTGATTTCTTTAGTATTTGTGGAAGGACCCAGGAGTAACCAAAAACGTCGGGTAACCAGAGGAAATCAGCATCTTTTCCGAACTCTTCTTTAAAGAACTTCTTTCCTAAGAGAATTTGCCGCACTAAACTTTCGCCACTAATCAAGTTACAATCAGCTTCTACCCACATCGCACCATTAGCATCCCATCGTCCTTCTTGAATGCGTTTTTTGATTTCTGTATATATTTCTGGGTAATCTTCTTTAATGTAATCATACAAACGTGGTTGTGATTGTAAGAAGATGTAGTGCGGGTAGCGTTCCATAAGTCTTAAAACAGTCGTAAAACTCCGTGCTGCTTTTTCTCTAGTATGCTTTAACCGCCATAAACAAGCCACATCGATATGTGTATGACCGATACAATTTATGACGATATCGGTAAATTTTTCTAACTTCTCTACACCTTCTACTAAATAAGCATGAGCTTTATATAGGCTAGAATAAATATCATCACTTGACCAGTCGATTAATTTAAATGTATCATTCAACAACTTTAGTAATTTTTGTGAGTTTTCATTAGTTTCTGGTAGTTGTTCATTGGTTTCAATAATCGCTCTGGCTAAATAATATAATTCATCAACTCGTTCATCAAGCCAACAAACAAAGGCTTGGGAAAAACGATGTTCCATTTCCCGTGATTTACCGCCACCTTCAAGTCCAGACCATAATTTAAGGGTTAAATCTAATTTTTTCCCGACAACATCATTAGGTAAAAATATTTCTTTATGGTTACTATCTACGCCTTGATAGGGCTTACCATTTAAAAAAGCAAGTGCTTCAAAGCCTGAATTACCGCCACCACCAGTAATCCCAAAATCAACGAAGCATAAAATGGGCATACTTACAAACGACGCTGGAATGGTTACATCAAACGTAACCCACAGATATTGGTCCCGCCCTTTCCAGCATTCCCCAAGACGTTTTTCTTGCCATGGACCATTGAGTGGGTATTTAGCATCGGTGTTGCGTTCATTCACGAGTAAGATGGGAATATTAACAATATCCCGATAACGAAGATTCTTAATATCTTCTAAGCGTGCCTTTAATTTTCGTTCGGTAAAGAAGAGTTTATCAGTATAGGTAACTCCCATAATCTGTAATCCTTTCTAATAAACTTATATGTTTCTATCATAATTACTTGTCCATGATCATACTTGCATTCTCTTTATTTTCACTATAAATCTTACTAATTTTCTCCACAACTTTCTTGAATTTAGGAAGATTATTATCATAGAATCTAGTGATGGCTTCACAATAGTAATACTTATTATTGATTCGATATCTTTTACAACCATTTCGACATAGCCGTAAATATGGACATTGCTTACATTCATTTGGTAACTCTAAACTTTCTTGGATGAAGTCTTTTAATAATGGAGCTTCATTAATGTCTTTGAAACCTACTTCATTGATATTACCTAAGTAATACTCATCTAAACAATAAAAATCGCAAGGATAAATGTTTCCATTTGTTTCTATCACACGTTGATTTTGACATCTACCAAGATAAAAACATGGTAGTACCTGTAAATTACCTAACAAATTTTGAATAATACTATCAAATAACCTTATGGATATATATTTGCCATTCATAAAATCATGATACCAAAGTGTAAACAAGTCCTTTAAAAATATATAATAATCCTTATTGTTTAAGGAATAACGTTCTCTCCCTGATTGACATAAGTTTTTATCCATAACTTCAATAAACTGTATATAACTAAATCCCTGTTCCTTATAAAACTCATATATCTCGGTAATATTACGTGCCACATTTTTCGTTAGTACTGTTAAAATATGGAACTCAACATTATATTTTTGTAAAAGTTCGATTGCATTAAGAACATGGGAATAAGTGGGATGTTTTTGATAATCATATCGATAAAGATCATGAATTTGCGCTGGGCCGTCTAATGAAATACCAACTAATACATTATATTTTTTAAAAAGGGAGGTTAATTCTTCGGTCAAAAGTAACCCATTAGTTTGCACAGATACATTAGTAGATATTTTATTGACATTATATTTATCGATAAATTCAAAAAAATCTTGATAGAACTTATAACCCACTAATAATGGTTCTCCACCTTGGAAGGAAAACGTAACCTGTAAATCGGTTTCCTCATAAGCCTTCTTAACAATGTTCTCTAATGTTTCTCGTGTCATATGACCGTAATTTGTGACTTTACGGTGTTTCATAATGTCCTTATAGAAACAGTATTCACAATCAATATTACATAAACCACTAGCAGGTTTAATCAGCATGTCTAACACTAACATAAGATCATACTCCATCCCACTATTCCACTACTTATAAGATTAATTGCAAAATTCAAACGTTCAGCAAAGTTAATGTCAATCGCATATTTTTGATCGCTACTTGTGAGTTCGGGAATGTCTTGTTCACTTCTAGCCTTTTCGGGCATATTAATTACATAAGGTGAGAAAGTGAAATTATATATCTTATTTTCTGTTTCGTCAAATTCTAATAATCGCATATAACCATTGCCACCCCGATAATAACCTTGGTAATCTACCACGATCATGATTACATCATTACCACTAGCGCTTTTCCGTACCATGTAACCACTACCTGTATGATGACCATTAATCGTTAGAAAAATTTGATTGTTATTCTTGATGACATTGTTCCAAATATATTCGCATTCAGCACCATCAATAACAGCTGAACCAGTATTACCAACAGGTTTAACTAAGTTATGGGTTACGAGAATCGTTGGCAAATGTTTATTCGCTTCTAAAACTTGATTAGCCCATTGGATGGTTTCTTCTGATGGGGCATAATCAAGGAATAATACCATATATTTACGCCCATTTCCTTCAAAGTAATAGTAAGAATTCCAACCATTTTCCGAATGTCCACCAGGTTATTAATTTTACTAAAATTCATAAAATAGATTTAAAATTTTAATAAAATTATTTATTAGTCAATGTAGTTTAAGCTACATTTACTCTAATTGGATGTAACCTCACACCCTCTATCCCC
>JAAZCR010000159.1 GCA_012513195.1 Bacilli bacterium
CAAGCAATTAGAAGTAGAAAAGAAATACGCGGCGGTTGATTTAATAAAGAAACTATTGGTGCCCCTGTCTTATTTCGAAAGTGCCCTTAAATATCAAAGTGATGATCAAGCCATCATGAACTTTCTTAAGGGGTTTGAAATGATTTATAATCTCATTCTTGACACCTTAAAATCTGATGGTTTGGAAGAAATCGTTACTAATGTAAACGATATTTTTGATCCTTATTATCATGAAGTAACGGAATTAGTCGAAACAGATGGTGAAAAGGATCGTATCGTTGAAGTAGTCCAAAAGGGATATAAATATAAAGATAGGGTCATCAAACCAGTAAAAGTTAAAGTTAGTAAACCTATTCAAAAATTGGAAGATTCTGAAGATAAGAACAATAATGAAACTCAAGACAATTCAGAGTTGGTAAATTAAGGAGGAGTGAACAATGGGAAAGATCATCGGAATTGACTTAGGTACAACAAACTCTTGTGTAACTATCATGGAAAATGGTGAAGTTAAAATAATTCCAAACCCTGAAGGTGGTCGTACAACTCCTTCAGTAGTAGCCTTCAAAAATGGCGAAAGATTAGTTGGTGAAGTAGCAAAACGGCAAGCTATCACCAATCCTGATAATACAGTTATGTCAATTAAACGTCACATGGGTACAAAGCATCGTGTGACACTTGAAGGTAAAGAATATACACCTGAACAAATCAGCGCGTTTATTCTTCAATATTTAAAACAAGCTGCTGAAAGTTATTTAGGTCAACCAGTTAAAGAAGCAGTTATTACTGTACCAGCATATTTCAATGATGCGCAACGTCAAGCTACAAAAGATGCTGGTCGTATCGCTGGATTAGAAGTAAAACGGATTATAAATGAACCTACTGCCGCAGCATTAGCTTATGGTCTTGATAAGACTGGTAAAGAAGAAACCATCCTCGTCTATGACCTTGGTGGTGGTACATTCGACGTATCCATTCTTGAAATTGCTGATGGTACATTCGAAGTTATCTCAACCGCTGGAGATAATAGATTAGGTGGTGATGACTTCGACCAAAGAATTATGGATTGGTTAATCGCAAACTTTAAACGTGATTATGGTGTTGATTTATCAGCTGATAAGATGGCAATGCAACGGTTAAAGGATGCTTCAGAAAAAGCTAAGAAAGAATTATCAAGTGTCATGCAAACCCAAATTTCCTTACCATTTATCTCTATGGGATCTAGTGGACCACTTCACTTGGAAGCGACTTTAACACGGGCAAAATTCCAAGAATTAACACATGATTTACTAGAAAGAACAGTTGGTCCAATCCGTCAAGCGTTAAAAGATGCCAACTTAACTGCTAATGATATAGATAAGGTAATCCTTGTTGGTGGTTCAACACGGATGCCAGCCGTTGTAGACTTGATTAAACGGGAATTAGGTAAAGATCCACACAAGGGTGTTAACCCAGATGAAGTAGTTGCAATGGGTGCTGCCATTCAAGGTGCTGTTTTAGCTGGTGACGTTCGTGATGTCTTACTTCTTGACGTAACACCACTATCATTAGGTATTGAAACTTTAGGTGGTATTAACACTATACTTATTCCACGTAATACCACTATTCCAACAAGCAAATCACAAATTTTCTCAACTGCAACTGATAACCAACCAGCTGTTGATATTCACGTCCTTCAAGGTGAACGTCCGATGGCTGCTGATAACCGTACCTTAGGACGGTTCCAATTAACAGGTATTCCACCAGCACCAAGAGGAGTTC
>JAAZCR010000160.1 GCA_012513195.1 Bacilli bacterium
CCAATTGGGTTATCGAGGTGTACGTTATGATAAACATGGCAATGTTATCGATATGGAAGCTGGGTATGTTGATTTATTGATAAATGCGAAAAATACCTTAAACACTCGTCTAGTGTTCAATGCAGTAGATGGTTTCGGTCAAAGTAGAGTAGCGAAGGAAGTGCCTGTTGATTTCTTATACCAAGAAGTGTGGACACCTAAGCGTTATTATGAACTCAAACAAATTATCGATAAAGGTTTTGCTGATACAAACTACCAAAAATCAACAGTGCTTGCGGCTTATATGAACTATGGTAAACGTGATAAAATGGGTTTATTCAACAAACATGCAGTATTATTGACGAATGCAACAATTTTCGCTAGTGGTGGTGCGCATCTTGAATTAGGGGATACGGGTATGTTAAGTAGCGAATATTTCCCCAGCAATAATTTAAAGATGTCACTTGATTTAAAAACAAGTTTACGTAATTATTATGATTTCTTAGTAGCATATCAAAACTTCCTTCGTGATAATGCAAGACCAAGCAATATTCGCGTTGAATTAGCAGGAGTAAAAACCTCAATATTAGGACAAAAAGATACGGTTTGGTATTTTTCTAAGACGAAAGACAATTATCAAATAGTTCATTTAATTAATATTTTAGGTAATGATGATGATTGGCGCGATGACGAAGCAGATAAGAAAGCTCCAACAATCTTAGAAAATGTTGAAGTGAAATTATACATTGATGATAACGTTAAGAAACTTTACCTTGCAAGTCCTGATAATAAGACCATTACTCCAATCGAATTAAAATTTACACAAAATGGTAGTTTTATCTCCTTTCTCCTTCCTCGATTAGAATATTGGAGTATGTTGGTAATCGAAAAATAAAATCCATGCTTAGGCATGGACTTTTATTTTTGGTAATTATATTTTACATTTACAGTATTTTTTCAATATGTTAAAATGAAAGTAAAGATTTGAGGTGAGGTAATGTTTCTTAAATTTAATCTAGGGGAAATACCGGTGGTCAACTTTGTTGGTCGGGTAAAGTATAAACGACCTTGGGTTCATTTTGAACGGGTATCAAGCGAACATATCATGTTTTTAATCGAAGACGGTGACTTATATATTGAAGAAGAAGGTGTGCGGTACCATCTTAAAGAAGGGGATTGTTTGATTCTTGAATCTGGTAAGTATCATATTGGTTATAAAGCAGCTACATGTGATTATTATTTTATCCATTTTGAATCAAACACTTTAGAGCGGGTTCAAGAAGACGATAGTGCTATGGATTATTTAATTTTAAATAATAAAACAGTTGTTTTCCATGATGAACTGCCTTACTCAGCTCATAATATCTATATTCCTAAGTATATAAGTATTAAAGATTCTAATGTATTATATAAACTTAAGAATTGTTTTAAGTCCGCTGTGGATAACTACTATGGAAGTGAAGATAATTATCCCGTTGTTTGCTCAAGTCGATTAGTAGAAATGTTAATTATTATTTCCCGCTATATTATCAATGAAAAGAAGATTAGTTACTCAAAAAATATTTCTAAAACTTTTTTTACAGCACAAGAGTTAAAGAAATTTTTAGATACCAATTCTTATCGAAATATCACGAAAGAGCTTATCGAAGATAAGTTTGATTTAAACTATGATTATCTTAATCGTCTCTTAAAGAAGTATTATGGATTTAGTATCCAACAATACTCACAGATGAAGAAGATTGAAAAAGCCAAAGAAATCTTGATGAATAATGATATCAAGATGAGTGTGGTTGGTTATCTAGTAGGTATAGATAGTCCCTATTATTTCAGTAAATTATTTAAAAAACATGTCGGAATGAGTCCAATGGAGTATTATAAAGAAGTCCGTCTTAAATAAAATATTGTCTATTTTATTTAAGAGATCACCTTCATTACGAAGGTGATTTTTGTTAAAAAAAGTCGTTTTTGTACAAATGATATCCACATTGTTAATTTACTATTTTTTTGGTAATTTTTATAATTATAATAAGAATGAGGAAATGGGAGGACATGACTTTGAAGGTTAAAACATTTTTGTTAATCTTTTTTTCAGTTATCATGTTAGCGCTTACGAATGTTGATGTAAAAGCAGTTGAGTTTGTTAAATATAACAATGAAAATAGAACAGGGACTTACGCTGATACTTTCAGTAAAGTGATTGTGGAATTCTCTGAACGAATGGAAGTAGATGAAGTAAAAGCCAAGTTACAAATCACGGATGCTAATAATAATCCATTAGAGGTTACAAGAATTTTAGCTCTAGATGAGATTGCTGGACTCGCCACTCGTTATCAAATTGATCTCAAAAATAATCTAGATAAGACAAAAACTTATAAAGCATTATTTGAAGATTTATCCATTCAACTTAATCTCGATACCACAGCTCCATACATCAGTTATACTAATCAAGTAAGAAACGATATGAAACGATATGATGAACGCGAAAATGTTTTCTTAGTACAAGGATTGACGCAAAACACTTTTGAACGGTTATTTGGAGAAAAAGAAGAATTCAACATCTATGAATATTTACGGATCAACATTGTTGATAATCGTGATGGTAGTCTCATGGATAAAATGGTGATTGAGAATCTACCCAACCCTTATAAGCCAGGAACATATGTTGTTAAAATCAAAGCTACGGATTCATGGAACAATGAAGCAGTACAAGAGTTTACGTTTAAAGTTGTAAAAAACACTGATAAGACTGATCTCGCAATTGATATCGTAACATTTACTGGAGTTGGATTAATCATCGGCTTTAGTATATTCTTTATTTTAAAAAGAAGAAGTGTAGGGAGGAATTAAGGGATGATGAAAAAAATATTTTTATATATTACCATCTTTATAACTGTGCTATTTATCTCTTCCTGTAGTAATAAAACACCAAAGAATCAAACAACTACTAAGATTGACCGTGCTGAATCCTTCTTTGGTGATAAAACCGCTGCTGAATGGAAAGAATATTATAAAGATATTATCGATATCGACCGAGATAAAAACGGTGTTCCTGATTGGCAAGAAGTTGAAATGACAATTGTTTATGCTTCAGACTTTTATGATGACGAAGATGAGTTGAATACTTTATTCCGTAATGCACTCAAATGGGCTGAAAAATATCCCAACATTACAGTGGTAAGAGACCAACGTTTTAAAAAAGCAACTACAAATGATAGTGATGATGTATTATTAGAATTATTAACTGCTGCTTCTCAAGACGGTAGTATGCCTGATATTTACTATTCTCCTCTCAGTGCGGAAGTATATGACCAAGATTTAACACTTGATTTAACACCATACCTTAGAACTGATGAAGAAGCTCGCTATATTTCAAGTAATGCTTTTGAGTTCATGACAAGTTTTGATGGACAAGAAATATGGGGCTTACCTTATATGTCAGTATCACTTTTTGCGGTTGTGAACCGCGGACTATTAAAAGAAAAGAATATACCCATACCTTCATATGATTGGACTTATGAAGAGTACGAAGCTATGCGAGCCAAGGTAGGTTTGATGACCGATTCTGGTCAATGTATTTTCCCAGGTATTATCAACTTTTCTGAAATCGGACCACATTATTTCGATGGAATACCTAATGGATGGAAAGGCTTTAATATCAAAACGCAACGGTTCGACTTTACTAGTGCTGTCAATTATGGCGCATGGTTAACAGAAGAAGCAGCTGAAGGTGACCGTGGTTGGCATTTCTGGGATTTAGAAACTAGTCAACGTGAAGCAATTTGCGGCAGTTACGGTAACCCTTGGGCAGATGGTTTCCAAGCTGTTGAAAGTACATGGTTCTATATGCTTAGTACTAATGTCCAAGATTGGATTCTTACTCGTGGTTTAGACATTGATGTCTATCCTCTACCACAAGCACCTGCAGGTGGAGTTACAGCAACGCAAGGTTTCTATGATACATTTAGTTTATCTTATAAATTAAAAGATGACCCTGTAAAAGCCCAAGCAGTATTTGAACTAGCCAAATGGTTGACATATGGTGAAGAAGGCACAAAAGCGCGTTGGAGTCTCATCGAAGAAGATATTCAAAAATATGGATATAGTGTTGATGAATGGATTGAAAAAGGAAATAGTCCCGATACCTTCCCAACAGTTCACCCTTCTACTCATTTAATGGACTACATTATGGGCTGGCCAGTAACAACAAATCCTGAGGTTTTAAAAAATCATCCATTAGTTAAAGGGTTCCCTGAAGATAGCCCATTTGCGGTATATAATTTCCCTGCCTTTAAAACAGAGGAATTCCAAAGACAATTATCCAATCCTGTCGCATATCCTCGACAAATTCCTGCAGCCGCAAAGGCGATGGAAGATTTAAATATTTGGGATGATATTAAAAATCGTATCAAAAATGAAGGATATAGTTATCAAACAATTGCGCCAGAAATTGATGATTTATTAAATCAACGAATGGACGATTTCCTCCGTAACTACACGAAATAGTTGTTAATCAAAAATAGTTTCCACAAATAGTCTAATTTCGTGGAAACTATTTATTATTTAACCTCTAAGATAAGGGAGATGAAAGGATGAAGAAGTTAATAATCATCCTCGCAGTATTGAGTGTCTTTTGCGTAATCTTTTTTACCAATATGACTGTGAATGCCAACTATGAAGATGATATGGATATTTCAACTTTAATAAAAGAGGATATTCTTAATAAGAATAGCGTGTATAACTATACCTTTAGTTCTACTGAAAACTATTATGCTGTTTACCATAAATGGTTATCTATGGGACTAAAAGAAGGAACATCACAAGTACTTGTTACCCCTGAAATGATGACTGGTGGCCATCTCGATGAACAAGGATTACGCTTAGCACCTGGTGATAATATTAGTTTTGTTGTTAATATTGACGATGAAGGATTATACTCACTTTACTTAGATTATTATGCATTATCCGATACTCGCGTAAATCCTACCATTAATCTCATGATTAATCATGTTAATCAATTCAGTGAGATGGCAAATATCGAATTATCTGTCGATTGGATTAGGGAGAATGAAAAGCGCTATGATCGTTATGGGGATGAATTAACGCCAAAAGCGATACTGGATACCAAATGGTATAGAGGAGAGGGATTAAGAGATCCTAATAATTTCTTTAGTGAGCCTTTGAAGTTTTATTTTCTTAAGGGAGAAAATGAAGTTACGCTTACATTAAATGAAGGTTATATAATAGTAGGTAATATTATGATTAAAAATAATGATATTGATTTACCTAACTATGAAGAATATCTTCGCTCATATCCCCATAAAGACAAAAATAGTGCCCTAATCACGATTGAAGCAGAAGACTATTTAACTAAGAGTCGTCAAAGCATTCGGACTAAATATATGCGTGACCCGCAAGTAACACCTTATGCTTATAAAAATCGGGTTTTAAATGTATTAGACGGTTATGCATATGG
>JAAZCR010000161.1 GCA_012513195.1 Bacilli bacterium
GTCTATGGGCAACTCACAAGGTCCTAAACATTGTTTAATATGATAATAGAGACAGAACTTATTGGCTAATGGTTGACATTTTCTAAAAGGATATAATTTATCTAAAAGGTTTTTCGTTTCCTTGGCACTTTGAACATTTGGATAAGGTCCAAAGACATCCCCTTCAACTTCATTTAAGTTCCTAGTGTTGATTAAACGTGGATGTTCTTCATATGTTAACACAATATAGGGATAGGTTTTATCATCCTTTAACATCACATTGTATTTAGGGTCATATTGTTTGATTAAATTCAGTTCTAAGATAAAAGCTTCAACTTCACTACTAGTAATAATATATTCGAAATCCGCAATTTCACTCACAAGGCGAGTAGTCTTCGCATCATGACTTCCTGTAAAATAAGACCGTAGGCGGTTCCTTAATTTTTTGGCTTTGCCAACATATATAACTTTACCATCTTTATCCTTCATTAAGTAACAACCAGGTTCTAATGGTACAAGGCTTAGTTTATTCCTTATATATTCATTCATGAAAAATCACCAAATATAGTATAACATTAAAACCCTTCTAGTAAAAGAGAAACAAATAGTAAGCACTACTTGCTTCTCTTTAAGATAACTAGAAGGGTGACAATTGTACTTATTACTATTACCCCGGAAATAATGATGGGGTATTTTATTTCTTTATTAACTCCCTCTTCTTCGCTAATCGTAAATCCCAAAGTCACTTCAGTTTCTAATTCTTGAATCTCGCCATCTTTTTCATAAACATAAGTGATAATGTATTCTTTCTTGGCATCAATATCAGTTCTTAAGAGGAGATTGAATTTATTATCCATTAATTTGAAGGCATTATAAGCGATTTTCTCGATTTCGATTTCCTCTCCATCATTATCTAATAGTTTAAATT
Organism: Bacilli bacterium; assembly: GCA_012513195.1. Taxonomy (GTDB): domain Bacteria; phylum Bacillota_I; class Bacilli_A; order Haloplasmatales; family Haloplasmataceae; genus JAAZCR01. The sequence goes on from JAAZCR010000161.1 coordinate 908, forward strand.
GATTTATTCCATCATAACCGATAGGTTTGTTAAAATGAACCGATACAGTTCTTTTTGATGGAAAGGTGGCTGATATTATTTCTAAAGGAAAGGCTTGTTCTAAGAATTGTTTATAATCGGTATAGATAGTTTTTTCACCTTTAATAAGATAGATAAATTTATATCCACCATAAAGGATATCACTAATGTTTATTAACCGCTCACCGTTTAGTTTATAGAGGTTACCGAAACGATCGAGTTCGTTATTGCTTAATTGCGTAATCCAATTGATATCTTTATCATACTTGTCATTTCTAATTATGAAAGAAAATTGTTCATCATTAGATGGATTGATATCGATAATAGCTACTTTGAAAAGATTATCGCTATCACTTTGGTCTAAGCCTAAGGTGTATTTAAATGGAATAGTGTGTTTGGTTTTCATTCCTTGCACTAAGATTTCGGAAACTTCACTATTTGTAGGATCATAGTATATAACAAATAATTTACCACCTTGCGGATTTAGGTCATCATAAACTAAGTTTGCGCCTTGAAGTAAATAAACATGCTTGACGCCACCATATTTAACATCACTTACATCTAGCGCTTTATCATCAATAATACCATCCTGGTCTAAATCTACTCCATCTTTATAGGGCGTATTATCTTTACCTTGAATACTTATAATGATATTATCATCTGCATCCCTACATACAGGGATTTCGTAAATTTGACCAAATTGATCATATTTACTAGCATTATAGATGTTTTGTGAATAACCATTACCTTTAACTATTAACTCTACTAAATCATAGTCGTTTTCATAGCGATGATAGTGTAAATAGATTCTTCCTTTACAACATGTTTCAGCTTTTACATATAAACTCAGTGATAATAAAGAAATGAAAAAGGCAAAGATTATGAGATTTCTCTTCATGACTATCCCTCGCTTTAAGGAGTGATTAATCATTTATAATCTTTGCCTAAATTAGGTTAATTATGCAACTAGTTAGTTTACTTATCTTCTTTATTGAGTTCTTTAATTATTTGGTCAATGCGATTACCATATTCGATGGACTCATCATAATTAAAGATTAGTTCAGGCAGTTTCCGCATTTGCACGCGACTTCCTAACGTATTTTTGATGAATCCTTTAGCTTTTTCTAACTTTTTCGCCACTTGTTCACGCAATTCTTTATCCCCTAAAACAGTGTAGTACACCTTCGCAAAGGATAAATCATTCGTTAACTCAACACCTGTGACGGTTATGAAACCAAAATCATCTTTGGCATCATACAAGAAGATGCGGGATAATTCTCTTTCAATTTGCTTCTCAAGTTTTTGAAGTTTTACACTCATAGCGTATCCTCTCGCCTTCTTTTTTTATTCAACTTCAACTTCTTCCATGATGAAACATTCGATTTGGTCGCCTTCTTTGATGTCATCATAGTTTTCAATGGTTATGCCACATTCATAACCTTGATTAACTTCTTTAACATCATCTTTATAGCGACGTAAGGAAGAAATTTTACTTTCATAAACGACAATCCCATTACGGATTAAACGTGCACCGCTATTCCGACGGATAACACCTTGTAATACATAACAACCAGCAATTGTACCAATCCGCGAGACTTTGAATGTTTGGCGTACTTCCGCCAGACCGATAACTTTTTCTTCATAAACTGGTTCAAGTAACCCTTTCATCGCTTTTTCAATATCTTCGATAACATTATAGATGATGTTGTATAAGCGAATTTCCACTTTTTCTTCTTTTGCTAGTTCTCTGGTTTTACCCGTTGGGCGGACATTGAAACCGATGATAATAGCACCAGAAGCACTCGCTAATGAAACATCACTTTCTGTTATCGCTCCGACACCACTTCTTATGATGTTACATTTTACTCCTTCAACATCGATTTTTTGAAGACTCGCTGATAAAGCTTCCAAACTACCTTGTACATCAGCTTTGAGGATGATATTAAGTTCTTTTAACTCACCCTCTTTAATTTGCGCAAATAAATCATCAAGTGTAACTGGTTTTGCCGTTTGATATTCTTGTTCGCGACTTTTTTGTGCTCTAGCTTCGGCAATTTTTCTTGCTTCTTTTTCATCAGTAAAGACCATAAAGTTATCGCCAGCTTTAGGTACTTCATTTAAACCGATGACTTCGACAGGCGTTGAAGGAGTAGCTTCGGTTATTTGTTGGTTACGGTCATTGGTCATGGCTCTTACTTTACCAAAGGTGTTACCAACGACGAGAACGTCACCAACCTGTAAAGTACCATTTTGGACTAAGAGGGTGGACACTGGTCCGCGACCCTTATCTAGTTTTGCTTCAATAACTGTACCTGTGGCTAATCTATTCGGATTAGCTTTTAATTCGTTGATTTCTGCCACTAAGTTAATCATTTCGAGTAACTCATCAATACCTTGTTTCTTGAGAGCGGAAATCTTACAATAAATCGTATCCCCGCCCCAAGCTTCAGGTAATAATCCTAATTCCGACAACTGTTGCATGACACGATCAGGATTAGCAGTTGGTTTATCCACCTTATTAATCGCGACGATGATTGGTACTTTAGCTGCTCGTGCATGGTCAATCGCTTCTTTTGTTTGGGGCATTACACCATCATCAGCTGCGACAACGAGAATACAAATGTCTGTTACTTGCGCTCCCCTGGCTCGCATTGCGGTGAATGCCTCATGACCAGGGGTATCGATAAAAGTAATCCATTTACCATCATGTTGAACTTGATATGCTCCAATATGTTGGGTGATACCACCTGCTTCCGTTTCGACTACGCGACTATGCCGAATCGCATCGAGGAGGGTAGTTTTACCATGGTCAACGTGTCCCATAATGGTAACTACTGGTGGTCTTGTGACTAAATCTTCTGGACGATCTTCTATTACAATCTTTTCAAATTCCGTTTTATCAGTCACAATTTCATCTTTTAATTCATAACCCGCTTCTGTGGCCAATAATTCAACAGTATCACGGTCTAATTTTTGGTTTACTGTTGCCATGACACCTAACATCATTAAGCTCTTAATGATTTCAGCTGGACTTTTCTTTAATTGTTCAGCCAGCATTCCAACTGTTATATCTTCATTATAATAAATAGTCTTGGAAGTTTCAGAATCTTGAACAGTAGGAATATTAGTAAGACGTTCGTCTTTAACCTTTTTAACTTTATTTTGGTTGGAACCCTTTTTCTTTTTTCTTCTTTCATCCTTTTGGAATTCGGATTCCCAATAATCATTTTCTGGATCTATAGCTTCTTTCTTAACAACTTGATCAAAATATTCTTCAAGAAAAGCGATTTGTTCATCTGTTAATTCAACTGATGGATTCAGATCGCGGTATCCTTGTTTTGTTAGCGCGTTGATGATGTCTTTATGGTGAATGTTATACTTCTTGGAAAACTCACTGACACGCATTAAATATCACCTCATTTCAAAATTTTTGCGAGTAGTCCTTTCGCAAAACCCGCATCAGTAACACCTACCGCTACACGATTATTCTTTCCAATCGCATGGGAGATGTCTTGGATTGTTCCTTGTTCAATACATTGAATATTATAAAAGGAACATTTATCAAAATATTTCTTTTTAGTATTGTTGCTGGCATTAGTTGCGACAATCACTAGATTTACTTTTTTCTCCCGAATATGGTAAATAATGTTATCTTCACCAGTAACAATCTTGCCAGCACGATAAGCTAATCCTAAATGTTTTAGCCAATCGTTCATATTAACTTTCCTTTACCTCAGCCATAGCGAGTAGTTCATCATAGATGCTATCAGGTACTTCGATTTCTAAATGACGGTCTAATACTTTTGTCTTTTTCGCTTTTAATATTACTTCTTTATTTAA
>JAAZCR010000162.1 GCA_012513195.1 Bacilli bacterium
ATATTATATGAAGCATTATTTTTACTTATATGTTACTTGTTGGGATCAATACCATCTGGACTAATTATCGGAAACAGTTTTCGAAATATCGATATTCGCGATTATGGAAGTGGCAACTTAGGTGCAACAAATGCGGTTAGAGTATTAGGGTTTGGTTTAGGAGCACTCGTAGGAATAATGGATATTATGAAGGGTGGAGCTGCTATCCTCCTAGCCAAATATGTGTTTTCTAACAATTCATTTTATAATACGCATATTCCTGTCATTATCTTTGGTGTAATGGCAGTTTTAGGTCATATTTTCCCTATCTTTGCGAAATTCCATGGTGGTAAGGCTGTAGCCACCAGTGCTGGTGTACTTCTTTTTGCGAGTTACCCGATTTTCATCATTGGTCTTGTGGTCTTTATCATTACTTTACTTATCACCAAATATGTATCATTAGCTTCCACAGTTGTTGCGATCATGATTTTTATCTCATCATTAATTGGTTATATTTTTAGGGATACACCTACTTTTAGTGGACTTGGATTTAATATCTATTTTCTCATCACTGTTGCGCTTTTATCCCTCTTTATTATCTGGCGTCATATCCCCAACTATAAACGCTTATTAAAAGGTAAAGAGCGGCGTATCGGTGATAAATAAACAATAAAATTTATAAAAACTTATGCATTTGTACTGGCGTTTATAGGCCTTCTTTCATATGATAAAATGGACTCAACAAGAAAGGAGGCTTTTTCCATGGAAGGCGCAGGATATGGATATGGCTTTGGTTATGCGATTGTATTAGTATTATTTATCTTATTAGCTATTATCGGATGTGCATGCTATGCAGGTTGGGGCTGCTAGGTTGAATCCTCCCTTTCTTTCATCACATATATAAACAAACCCCACAATACAAGCAAATAGTCGTGATTTATAATGGTTCTTGTTCAACAAGGACCATTTTTTCTAATACTAAATCTAAATTGAGCGAATTAACTATGTCATTTTCTTCTCTCGTCATATTATAGCAATGACAAGACGAAAGGAGGATTATTATGGCAGCTGGCGGTGGATACGGATATAACTATGCAATTATCTTAGTATTATTCATCCTCTTAGCGATCATTGGTTGCGCATGTTATTGTGGTTGGAGTTTCTGCTAATTAAGTAATTAAACCATTTTTTAAAGACATAATACCACTATAATAAGTCTTTCTTTCCAACTAGCATATCATATAGGGAAAGGAGGAATATTATGAGTGGTGGATACGGAACAAACATCTATTATGTTATCTTAGTCTTATTCATTCTCTTAGTAATCATCGGTTGTACTTGTTTTAAATACTAGTTAATAAACAAGGGATAGTTGTCAAGCAATTATCCCTTTTCTTTATTTTAAATTATTAACACCCTAATAACTTAAGATTATTATAACATAGTCAAAGTGTTTTTTTAAATATATTTAAACATAAGTAAACACCTATAAATAAATATATAATTACTCTATTAGTATCTATTGCATACATTACACTTATATAAATAAATCATATGACAAATAAAAAAAAGAGAGGTTATTACCTCTCTTAGTATGTCTAATGGTGCCGGTAGACGGACTCGAACCGTCAACCTCTTCCTTACCATGGAAGTACACTGCCTTTGTGTTATACCGGCGTGACCATGAAATATAATATCAGATTTTCCCTAACTTGTCTAGTCTAAATTCTTAGAAAAGAAAAATTAATCTTATGACAAACTGTGTAATGTGTATTACTATTATATCTGTTAATAACTGTTGATGTTAAGTAGTATTAGACATATAATAAATATAAGTTCACTATTCTAATAAAATTAGGTGATGATAATGAAAACAATTCTATTAACAGGTTTTGAGCCTTTTGACGGTGAATCAATTAATCCATCATGGGAGTTAGTTAAAGTATTTAATGACATGATAATAGATGATTATCATATCATCAGTAAGTTATTACCTACAATATTTTATGAATCGAGTGAAATACTATTAAAGTACCTTAAAGAATATAAACCTAAGATTGTCCTTTGTTTCGGACAAGCGGGAGGAAGTAATAGTATTAGACTCGAAAGAGTTGCACTTAATCTTAATGATGCGCGTATACCAGATAATCGTGGTAATCAACCAAATGATGAACTAATCATCCCTGATGGTCCAGTAGCCTATTTCGCTAAACTACCATTAAAATTGATTTATGATAAGCTTAAAGAAAATAATATTCCTGTATCTATTTCATTATCTGCTGGTAGCTATGTATGTAATCATGTTTTTTATTATTTAATGCATGTTATACATAATACCGAAATGATTGGTGGTTTTATTCATATACCTTATCTAGATACACAAAATAAACCCAATCATTTTACTATGAAATTAGAGGAATTAAAAATAGCCTTAGAATCAATTATAAAAACACTCATTGATTA
>JAAZCR010000163.1 GCA_012513195.1 Bacilli bacterium
CTTTGAAGGCTATTTTAAAGCGACGACTTCACAAGTAAACTTAGAAACAGGGCAGGGTAATCCTTATTAGCCATATACTTTTGGGATTGAAAAAGCAGTGGTTGAGGTTGATACTGAAACTGGTAAAGTAGATGTGATTGAGATTGTAGCTGCTTATGATGCAGGAAAGATTGTGAATCCTGTCTTAGCTGAAGGGCAAATTATTGGTGGTGCCGCAATGGGGATAGGATATGCGATTATGGAGGAAGTAATAGTTAATAAAGGTTCTATTAAGAACCGTAATTTCAGTGACTATATCATCCCCACGAGCATGGATATGCCCAAAGTTACTACCTATTTTGTAGAAAAGTATGAACCAACTGGTCCTTATGGCGCTAAAGGTCTTGGTGAACCAGCAATGTTACCTACTGCGCCAGCGATACTTAATGCGATTTATGATGCCGTAGGTGTAAGGTTAACAGAGTTTCCTGCCACTTGTGAGCGGGTATTAGCAGCTATTAAAGAGAAAGAACAAAGGGATCAAGAGAAAAGGGATAATATATAAGATAGATAAACCAAAGGAGCTCTACAAAAGAGCTCCTTTGGTTTTATCTTAAGATAATAATAAAATTAAATTAAAAAAGTAATCCCATTTTTCGAATTTGTGTTATAATTCACTAGGAGGAGTGAAGGAAAATGAAAAAAGCATTTATAATATTATATGTACTACTGTCTTTAGGAGTATTAACATCTTGTAATAAACAAAATGAAGAAAACAAAATCACATTAGGATTTATGTCAAGTATTGGGGCAGTACCATATATCTACGCATTAGAAGAAGGTTTCTATGCTGAGAGTGGTCTTAATGTTGAAATTAAAATCTTTACCAACGCTAATGATCGTGATGCTGCTTTAATTGGTAAGCATATTGATGCAGTTAACACTGATTATGTAATGTTTGCGAGTTTATTAGAACAAGGTTATAAATTAAAGGCAACAGTTACAACAGAAGACCAATTCTTTATTGTGGCTAATAAAACCTATAAAGAAGCAATTACCAATGATATAAAGAGTACTGATGGTGCAAAAGTTGGTACATTTGAAAATGGGGTATTAAGTTATTTAGTTGAAAAACTTGCTAGTGATAATGGTATTACTTATGAGTTAGTTGGTATACCGATGATTCCTGCACGTTTACAAGCATTAGAAAGTAATGAAATTGATATGGCAATTCTTCCTGATCCTAGTGCATCAAAGGTAACTGATGGTAAAGTTATTTGGGACAACTTTAGTGCAGGTATTTATGTTACTACCCTAGCATTCTTTGAAGATTATTTAAATGAAAACAAAGATTTAGTAAATAAATTCTTTGAAGCCACAAATAAAGCTATTAAGAAACTTCAAACAGAGGATGAAGCAACTGTAAAAGAATATATCGTAAAACAAAATTTATTAACTCCTGAAGATACAGATTTAATTACTTTACCAACTTATCATGAGTTATTCGCACCAAAGAAAGAAGATTTCGAGTTAATCATGAATTGGATGGTAGAGAAAGATTTAATTGCGGAAGCTTATAAATTAGATGATGTTTTATATATTTGGCAAAAATGAGCTAACTCATTTGAGTTAGCCTGTTTTTCATGGAGGAACTATGATTGAAATACGCAATTTGTCCTTCAATTATGAGGATAGTGACGAGACATTAAAAAATATTAATTTATTAATTAATAGAAATGAGAAAGTATCTATTATTGGTAAATCAGGTTGTGGAAAGACAACATTATTATTGCTTCTTTCAGGTATATATAAACCTACGAGTGGTGAAATCTATATCAATAACAGTTTACTGAAAGATGTCCGAAAAGAAACAGGGATAATTTTTCAGAGCGGTGGATTATTTCCCTGGAAAACAGTTTATCAGAATTTAAGTTTAGCGATTAAATCTAATAATTCTAATGTAACTAAAGAAGAAATCAACGAGAAAATTGATAGTGTTTTAAAAGAACTAGATATTTATGAACATAAACATAAATATTTAAAAGAACTTAGTGGTGGACAAAGAC
>JAAZCR010000164.1 GCA_012513195.1 Bacilli bacterium
CCTGCCATTATGGCATAACCGCCATTATCAGGATTATCGCGGAAGAAGAGATCAAAATATGCGATTACATCTTTCTTACCGTTAGTGAAGAAAGAGTTCGCCATAGTAATTTCATAAAAGTCGGTTAGTAATGAAAGATTACGTTTAATGTCCATTTTGTACCTCACTATTATTTATTTTACTTCCTTTACAATTTCTATATCATTTAAACGCATGTTATATAGCGCAAAAAGATGCATTAATGGCGCAAAATGTATACCTAAATCGTATGTATTGACGCCATTTTCAGGAACGATGATTCTACTTTTGCGGTTAAGATGATTAAAATGAGTCTTTAAAGTTAGCGCTAGTTGTAAGACGCAAATATCAGTACATCCTCCCGTAATAATGAAGGTATCAACTTCAGGATGTTTAACTATCCATTCTTGAAATGCTGTCTCTAAGTACCCATTAGTAGAATTCTTTTCAATCAATTCATAGCCACCGATTTCTTGCAGTTCCGAAACTACTAAGCTCTCACTTGTACCTTTGATGCAATGAGGTGGATAGGCACAAAATTCTACTGAATCCTCAGGATGATTATCAGCGAGTGCCACAATCTTCATCTTTTCTTCTTTAAACTTTTGCGTTAATTTAGCAATTTCAGGTGTTAGAATAGCCATTTGCGGACTACTTAGAGCCCCTTCTTTCACAAATCCATTAATCATATCGACGATAATCAGTGCGGTTTTGTCTTTGTCTAACTCATTAAATTCAAGTACAGGTAGATGGGTAAATTCATCATAGAGTTGTTCAAGAATCACTTTGCTAGCAGTGAGAAATTCCCCTTTATCCATCTTTAGTTTCTCCTTTCAATATGTAAGTCAATCCAGTGAGGATTAAAACGGTATAACTTAGAGGGACGATGCCCTTTATCACGCGTATAGTTATTGGTTTCTTGTACCATATCTTGAATCTTCCGTCTAAAATTTGCCTTTAAAAGTTCCGTATCTAAAATAACCTCATACACTTGCTGTAGTTCAGTTAACGTAAATTCTTCTGGCATAAGATTAAAGACAATATCGGTATATTCAATTTTGTTTCTAAGTCTTTCAATGCCATACGAGATTGCTAATGCATGGTCAAAGGCAATATGTTTTGAAGAAACAATTTCTCGTTTCATCGCGACATGGCGTCCTTTAGAAGTAATAATCGTGTTGATAATTGCTTCTAAAACTAAATCTTCATCCTTTAGTGTGAGCTTATAAGTTTTAGTCTTAGTATAGCCATCATCATTAATATTTTTATGTTCCGCGATGAGTTTATACTCAATCGCAAACCAACGTGCTTCTTTCGCATCATCACTTGCCTGGATGTTAAATTTAGTACTATCAACTAGCGACATGTAACAACAACTGATTACTCTTGTACGTGGATCGCGATGGACATCACCATAGGTATAAAGTTGTTCAATATAAATGTTGTCGATATTCGTTTCTTCCTTAAGTTCTCTTAATGCTGCTTCTTCTAAACTTTCACTCATGCCAACAAAACCACCAGGGATTGCCCAACAATCTTTAAAAGGGTGATTTTTTCTCTTAATAAGCAATACTTTTAAAACTTTTTTAGGAAGTTTTCGATAATTATGCGTAACTTCATTCATTACAGTATAAACAAGCACATCAACTGTAACTGAAGGCCGTTCATACTTACTTGGTTCATATTCTTTCAAGAATTGTTCCTCACTAACCATGGCCCCTCCTTATTATCATTTTGTTATTATTATTTTATTACTATGTAGTCATAAAGTCAACAATACTACGTAATCCATTAAATAAAAATCTCTATTAACCGAAGTTAATAGAGATTGCGTTCTTTATATTTATATTTTTTATTACGCTCGAAAACTTCTTCATTATCATTAGAAACGCTGTAATGACGCACGTAATTCTCATAATGTTCGTGGCTAATTAATCCACGCTCAACAGCTTCTCTAACCTTACAGCCAGGCTCAGTGAGATGTTCACAGTCTTTGAAGCGACACTTTTCTGCTAACTTGTCGATATCGAGAAAATCCTCTTCGAGATTGGTCTTTTTCTCATCAAAATCCATGTTAATCGTTAAGAAAATGGGACCATTTTCCGTTGGAATTAGTTCTTGTTTATAAGTAACTTCGCCATCAAATTCCTTAAGGAAGTCATTGGTTACATTGCTTGAGAAACTAATTAAGGCGATTACACGATTAGGACGGAGATGTTTTCCTAACGTTTCTCTTATCTTATCTACATTATCAATGAGATAATAGTCCACCCCTGGAAGGGCACTTTTTATCTCAAAGAGTTTCTTTTGGGCATTTCCATCGCTAAATAATACTAAATAAGGTGTAACCCCACAATCCCACACTTTAACGATTAAATCATATAATAGCGTATAATCGATTCCATCGTTTAAAGAATGGAGGAAAAAGACGCAATCAAAGTTGGCAAAGGAAAGCTGTTTATATTGGAACCGATTCTTGCGCGATGCTAGTCTGAATTGATTGTCTACTTTTGTGACGATATCGCCAAGTGTAAATTGCCTTGTTGGTATACTTATTAAGCCTTGGTGGGTAATGATGTGATAATTTTCTCCATCAAATGCGACTACTCTACCAAAATTAGTGTTTTCATCTAATACTTGTAAAAAATGTTGTTGATTCATTAATTCCTCCAAAAACTTTGAAAACTATCATTTAACTAAATTATATAAAAGTTAATTAATTTGTCAATTGCTTTTAGTTAAAACGCTTTATTTCCCCCTAACGTATTGAAATGGCCAAGGATAATGAATATTTAATTTTTTAGCACAGTTTAAGACAAAATATGGTTCGCGAAGTAGTACTCTACCTAAGAATAAGAGATCAC
>JAAZCR010000165.1 GCA_012513195.1 Bacilli bacterium
ATGTTTATATTATGATGAATATGATAATTTGATATACGAATCACTATATTGGGGTAATTGTCCAGAGTTAGAAGACTATATTAACGAAGATGAACACTTAAGTTTTACCGTAAAAGAAACAAAAACAGGATTTTATGCTTACTACAACTTCTTAAAAGAAGATGGTGGTAGAGAACTTCTAAATAGTGTTAACTTAACTTTTGATAGCATTACTAAAGTAAACATTAGTTATGATGCTAAGCGAATAGTCAATGTGGAAATGCATCGTAATGAGGTTATCAAAGTAGAAAAAGATTCTATTAAATACGCACTTAATAGTTATTATCGCAATGTTACGATCGATTATGAAAATCTTGAAATTACTAGCGCTGATGGGGAATATCATCATCATGATACTAATGAAACGAGTCATAATTTTACAAGTGATGAACTTACGCTTAGAAAACTCTATGCGTTAAAACAAGAGGTCGATGATAAAAATCAGCGATTAGATATTTATAAAGAGGTGGATGGAGAAAGCGAATTACTTTCGACGAGTTATGTTTCAATTTATGATCGGGTGATTGAAACAGATATTTATCAAGAAGTTGCCAATCTCACCTCCAAGTATCGCTTAAAACTAAATGAAGATTATATAGAGCATGAATTACTAACTTATGTTGATGATAAGTTGATCGATAGAAATTACCGGTTATTCGCATCATATCTCGATATTGATTATCTATTAAAAAGAAAAGAAGCGAAATTCAGTGATAAGGTTATCGTCAATTATAAGTATAGGCATTCTTTTGATGTGATGCGAAACTCGATAATTCTTCAAGATCAAGAAATATATGAATGTAAAGCCACAAGTTTTGGGAAGGTTATCAAAGAATATATTCAACCCAAAAAAGCTCTTTTTGGGGAAAAGTATCTTGACTATGTAAATAAGTATATTGAACTATATCATTATTACGATATTGTGACTAACGGTAAAACTTTATTTGATTACGAGTATGATTTAATGAATAATGGACCTGGCGATGATGTGATTTATCAACGGTTCCCCTTCTTTGATGAGTATTATAAGTAATTAGAGATATAATAGAGCGGTAATGTTTATACATTATCGCTCTTTTTTATGTGGTTTAACTTTGTGAAAAAAAGAAGATATGTTTTTCTTTATTTTTTATATAGAATGAGTATAATTATATATTGGATTTCAAGAGAGGTTGAAGAATTATATGGCGAAAAAATTAAATTATTATTTGAAGAAGGACTCAGTGAGTAGTGATGTAGCATATTCGATATCAGTAATCGCTAAAACACTTAAGCAGTTTATTAAGAAAAATATTGTATGTGTAATTGCGATATGTGCAGCGCTTTTAACATCATTTATTATTAAACCTGATAAGGAGTACTTAAATTATTTTGATTTTCGTACTTTAACATCATTATTTATTTCTTTAGCGGTTATTTGTGCTTTAAACAATATTCATTTCTTTGATATTATCAGTCAAAGAATCGTTTATTTGTTTAAGACTACAAGAAGTGCAATCTTAGCCCTTATATACATTACTTTTATTGGGTCGATGTTTATAGCGAATGATATGGCATTAATTACATTTTTACCTTTAGGTTATTATTTATTGATTAACACTAAACAAGAAAAGTATATGGCTTTTGTGTTCATTATGCAAAATATTGCGGCTAATTTAGGAGGAATGCTTACTCCTTTTGGTAATCCGCAAAACTTATACTTGTATTCTTACTTTAATATTGATAGTATTGAGTTCATGGGTATTATGTTTATTCCTTTTATTGTGTCAATTACTTTAATTACGATTTGCGCTTTGTTTATTAGTAATAAAGAATTAACATTATCTAATGATGTACAAGAAAAACTCGATGTTAAGAAAACAATCCTTTACTTAATCTTATTTTCATTCACTTTAATCATTATCTTTAGAGTAGTTCATTATTTATGGGGATTAGTTTTAATACCTTTAATCTTATTAGTAGTAGATAAAAAAGCTTTAAAGAAAGTTGATTATCCTTTACTAATAACCTTTGTTGCTTTCTTTATCTTTTCTGGTAATGTTGCTAGGATGGATACAATTAGAAACACTGTAGGTGCATGGTTAAATAAATCCACATTACTTATCGGAGTTTTATCATGTCAATTTATTAGTAATGTACCTACCGCCATTCTTTTATCTCATTTTACTAATAATTACCGAGAACTATTAGTTGCGGTTAATATTGGTGGCACTGGTACGTTAATTGCGAGTTTAGCGAGTTTAATTACTTATCGTACATACATAAAATATAATCCCAGTAAGCAAATGTATTATTTAAAGATGTTCTCAGGGTTTAATTTCAGTTTTCTTGCGATTTTAATCTTAGTAGGTTTAATTATGTTTGGTTTCTAAGAGACGGTTATCGTCTCTTTTTTATAATTAGTAATAATATTGATAAATTATTATTTATGTATAATAAAAATTAATGATATAATTAAAACATCGATAAATTATAATTTATCAAGAGAATGGGTTAGTTATCTTTACAGTTTGGAAATTATACATATGAAAGAATATAATAAATAGTTTTATAGGGGAGAGAATTATGAAGTTAATTAAACATCATTTGAATCCAATCTTAAAACCAAATCCGCAAAATGATTGGGAGAGTCTATGTGTATTAAATCCAGGTGTGTATTATGAAGAAAGAGACAAGTTATTCTACATGTTGTATCGGGCAGCAGGTCATGATAAAACCCATTTTATTCATTTAGGTTTAGCTATAAGTAGGGATGGCGCTCACTTTGAAAGGGTTTATGATTTTCCTGTTCTATCACCTGATGTTAATGGTGCTGATGGAGGATGTGTTGAAGATCCCCGCATCGTGAAGTTTGGCGATACTTACTACATTACTTATGCATCTAGAACTTATCCACCTGGACAATATTGGTTACCTAATCATAAATCATTTGGTAATCGTCCAGAATTTGGTCCTTTCTTCGCCAAACATAATAATACAGTAACCCATTTGGCAATGACCAAGGATTTCTTTAGTTTTAAGAAATTAGGTAGAATTACTGATTCCCGTATTGATGACCGCGATGTGATTCTTTTTCCAGAGAAGATAAATGGAAAATTTGTCCGTTTAAGTAGACCAATGGAGTATGTGGGAGAACAATATGGATGTGAAGTCCCTAGTATTTGGATATCCTTTAGTGATGATTTAATGGAATGGGATAATGTTCAATTACTAATGACTAAAGAAGAATGGTGGGAAGATAAAAAGATTGGCGGGTCTACACCACCAATTAAAACAGATGTTGGCTGGTTCCATCTCTATCATGGTGTATCTACCAAAGATAATGCCTATCGAGTAGGAGCAGTCCTATTAAATCTTAATGACCCTACGAAAATTATTGCGCGAACCAAAGACTTCCTTATGGAACCAGAATATGATTATGAAACACAAGGTTACTACAACGGTTGTGTATTTCCAACCGCTAACTGTGTGGTCAATGATACACTTTATGTCTATTATGGAGCTGCAGATAAATATGTATGTCTTGCGACATGTAAGTTCTCTGAGTTGCTTGATTATTTAATAACTAAGTGTAGAGTTGAGTAACAAATGTATGTTGATAGGGATAAACGAAAACCGCTTTATGTGATTATGTTCAGTGGTGGGGCAAGTAGTGCCTATATTGCCTATGAAGTAACTAAACAGTATGGAAAAGAGAATTGTGTTTTGTTCTTTTGTGATACACTATGGGAAGACATGGATAATTATCGTTTTATGGATGAAGTATCTAATTACATTGGAATACCTGTAATCCATAGAATTAATGGAAGAACCCCCTAAGATATATTCCTTGAGATGGGTGATTTAGGAAATGCAAGGTTAGCTAAATGTTCTGAAGAATTGAAGGTTAGAGAAACAGTACAATTTATTGAAGAAAAACGTGAAGAAGGATTCGAACCAATTCTCTTCTTTGGTATTGGACCGCACGAAAAGCACCGTGCTGAGAACTTACGCGAATTCTATGCCCATGTTCCACTAGAACCAGTAGAAACAAGATTTCCGATGATTGAAATCTATAAAGAAGATGTTGATGTTAAGCCAATTATCGTTAAAGAATGGAAGATTAGATTACCTCGTATGTATGATTTAGGTTTTTCTCATGCAAATTGTGGAGGAAGATGTGTACGAGGTGGTTTTAAACATTACGCTTTGTTATATAAAGTATGGCCAGATCGATATAAACAACAAGAAGACATGGAAGAAAGATTTAGACAAAAGTTTAATATGAATGTCTCAATTCTTAAAAAAGATGGTGGACCATATACTTTAAGACAATTAAGAGAACGGTTTGAACATGATCCACAATATCTAGAAGATTTATTAAGCGGTAATGTTTGTGATGTAGAAGATACACAAGGTGCACCCTGTGTATGTACATTTGCCTAATATAAGCAAAAATCTTTAGTTTGAAGAAAACTAAAGATTTTTTGTTTATTTGGTGTGTTATAATTGAATTAAATAAGATTATGTTAAAGGAATATTTACTATGTCAAAAGTAATAGTTATTACGGGTAGTAATTCAGGTATAGGTAAAGAAACTGCATTAGAACTTGCGAAACGGGGACATACCATTGTCATGGTATGTCGGAATGAAGAAAGAGGTAAAAAGGCTCAGGAAGAAATTATACAGATAACAGGAAATGAAAATGTATATTTAATGATATGTGATTTAAGCAGTTTTGACAGTGTTAAACGTTTCAGTGAAGAGTTTAGAAATCAATTTGGTTATTTGGATGTGCTAATTAATAATGCTGGTACGATGACTTATGAAAGAGAAGTAGCAAAAGATGGTTTTGAACTACACTTCCAAGTTAACTATTTATCACCATTCCTATTAACTAATTTACTATTAGATTGTATTAGACCTAATGGAAGAATTATTAATTTATCTTCAATGGCTCATCGTACTGGTAATATTTATTTCAATGATATTAACTTAGAAAAAGATTTCTCGATGTTAAAAGCATATGCACAAGCTAAGTTAGCGATTATTTTATTTACTCATTCTCTTGCCAAACAACTAAAAGATAAAAACATTACAGTGAATTGCGTACATCCAGGAGTTATAATATCAAATCTAGGCATTTACAATGATAAAAAAGTATTAAGAAGGATTCTTCAAAGACTAAAATGGATGTTTTCATCACCTAAGAAAGGTGCAGAAACAGTAATATATTTAGTTGATGCTGATGAAGTAAGTAATATCACAGGTGAATATTTCTATCATAAGAGAGTAAGAAAATCTTCAATATTATCTTATGATGAAGAAATAGAAAAGAAATTATGGGATAAAACTTTAGAGTGGTTGTCACCATGGTTATAATTCATATGTTTCTTGTGAAAATTTTACGATTTTCTTTAAATACTCTAGAAATAAAGCGCTTTCTATTGTAGAATATTAAGTGGGTATCAAGTATAAAAAACTTGAAATATAGTAGTGTAACGGAGGATTAAAATGATAATCGGAATACCTAAGGAAATTATGGAAGGTGAACATCGGGTAGCTGCCATACCTGAAACAGTTAAAAAGTTCGTTTCAGAAGGTGCTACAGTATTAGTAGAGCGTGGAGCTGGTGAAGGCGCATTCTATCAAGACGAAGAATATGTTGAAGCTGGCGCTACGATTATTGATGATGTTAAGGAACTCTATGATAAAGCAGATTTAATCCTAAAAGTTAAAGAACCACAATTTAACAAAGAAAAGAACATGCACGAATTAGATATGATGCATAAAGGGCAATACTTAATAACCTTCTTACATCCAGCATCACCCGCAAACCATGAGATGGTTAAGAAAATGGCACAAGTTGGTGTAATTGGTCTAACATTAGATGGTATACCGAGAATATCACGGGCTCAAAGCATGGATGCCTTAACATCAATGAGTACATGCGCTGGTTATAAAGGTATGCTCATGGCTGCTGACGCTCTCGCTAAGTTTGTACCGCAAATCTTTAGTGCGGTAGGTATGATTAAACCCGCTAATGTATTAGTTATAGGCGCAGGGGTTGCAGGTTTACAAGCAATCGCTACCGCAAAACGTTTAGGCGCAGTTGTCTATGCAACTGATATTCGTCCTGATGCTTGTGAACAAGCTAAGAGTTTAGGCGCAAAAATCATTGACACAGGTGTTCCAAGTGAAATTGCAATTGGTGAAGGTGGTTACGCAAAACACCTACCTAAAGATTGGTTAATTAAAGAACGTGAAAGTTTACGGCCTTATCTAAAAGATATGGATATTGTCTTCTTAAGTGCACTTGTTCCTGGTAAAATGGCACCAATTCTCATCACAGAAGATATGGTAAAAGAAATGAAACAAGGTTCAGTAATCGTCGATATTTCAATCGATCAAGGCGGTAACTGTGAAATCACTCCTCCAGGAAAAGTCGAAGTCAAACATGGTGTTATCATCAATGGTATTAAGAACATTCCAGGTCACTTACCAACAAGTTCAACATGGATGTTTGCGCAAAATATGTATAACTTAGTTAAGTATTTAATGAAAGATAATAAGATTAATCTTGACTTAAATGATGAAATTACATCATCAATATTAGTGACTTATAATGGGGAGATAGTTCATACAGGAACGAAAGAGGCAATGGGATTAATTTAATATATAAATGAAAAATAATGGCGACAGAAATGTCGCCTTGTTTCTGTATATATAAAAATGTTAGGAGGAAAGCATGAATCCACTAATCATCATCTGTATATTCATCATCTCAACAATCCTAGGATATTTAATAATTAAACAAGTACCTACTTTACTTCATACGCCACTAATGTCAGGTATGAACGCCTTAAGTGGTTTAACAGTACTAGGGGCACTAGTTACCTTAGCATTCTTATTTAAAGATTTAAGCAAAACTGTATCAATTATCTTTGGTGGACTCGCAGTAATCTTAGCGATGATCAATGTCGCTGGTGGGTTTGCTGTAACAGATAGAATGTTGAAAATGTTCCACAAAAAAGTGAGTGATAAACATGATTGATTTCTTACAAAATGATATAGTATATTACGTTGTATGTGCTATATTAGCAGTTTTAATCTTAGTTGGAATATCCCTCATGAGTAAAGTTAAAACTGCTGTACTTGGTAACCGCTTAAGCGCTATAGCCACAGCATTAGCGATTATTATTACTTTAATCAGATTTGATATTAATAGTGCAACTACCATTTTAATAATCTGTTTAGTGATGCTTCTAATTGGTACAATTATCGGTACCTATTTAGCAAAAAAAGTTAAAATGATTCAAATGCCCGAAATGGTCGCATTACTAAATGGATTTGGTGGAGCTGCCAGTGCAATTGTTGGTGCTTGTACGATATTTGTCCCTGATATTACTAAGTTTGAGTTAATTACCGCTGTACTAGCATTGATTGTGGGAGCTTTAACCTTTACTGGTAGTTTAATAGCAGCAGGTAAATTAGCTAAATTTATTGATGGAAAACCTATTAAATGGAAAAACCATCAATTAATAAATATAGCGACTTTAGTGTTAATCTTAGTATTAAGTGTTTTGGGTATAGTACTAGATTTAGATTTCACACCAATGTTAATAATTACGTTAGTTATACTATTATTAAGTAGTTTCTTTGGTGTAGCATTTGCGATTCGTGTTGGTGGGGCAGACATGCCTATAACCATCTCACTACTTAACTCTTTTAGTGGTGTGGCAGGTTCTATCGCAGGTATGGCAGTTAATGATATCCTTCTTGTAGCTGCAGGTGGTATTGTCGGTGCAAGTGGATTATTATTAACCCAAATCATGTGTCGAGCGATGAATCGTAGTTTAATTGATATTCTCTTAGGTAATACAAGTGTGGCTCCTTCATCAAAAGTTGAGACTCCACAAAAACAACCGGAACAAGAGGTAGAGAAACAAGAAACTAACTTAAATGAAGTGCTAAATAACGCTAAGAGTGTTATAATCGTCCCTGGCTACGGTATGGCATTATCGCAAGCTCAACATTTGGTTAAACAACTTGCAGATAAGTTAAGAGAAAATGGTGCAAATGTAAGATTTGCGATTCATCCAGTCGCAGGACGGATGCCAGGTCATATGAATGTACTCCTAGCTGAAGCAAATGTTGAGTATGACGAACTTTATGAACTAGAAGCAATTAATGACGATTTCCAAGATACGGATCTTTGTATTGTCATTGGCGCAAATGACGTAATAAATCCTGCAGCTAGAGAAGCTGAAGGTACACCGATTTATGGTATGCCAATCTTAAATGTTGATCAAGCTAAACATGTTATTATCTGTAA
>JAAZCR010000166.1 GCA_012513195.1 Bacilli bacterium
AAGCGAGTAGCGTTTGGATATAGGAGTTTCTATCACTTTAAGGTTAGGATTCTAATAGTACATAAACTTAGTAAACTAATTAAATATAAAAAAAGGTTTAAGCAAATCTGCTTAAACCTGGTCTATCAGGTTATTGGAAATTATTCACTAACACTATTTAACAAAGCGCCTAAATATATCATAACCATAAACAAGACATTTCAGTCTTTTTTTATTTATATTTAAGAAAAATAAAGTTATTTAAACAAGGATAATATTTCTTCATCAGTCATTCTGGTAATTATACCATCATCTTCTACAATGACACTATCAGCAAGTTTTTGCTTTGCTTCTTGAAGGTGTAAAATCTTCTCTTCAATCGTATCTTTCGCAATAAGTTTATAAACTTGTACTGTTTCCGTTTGGCCGATTCTGTGGGTACGATCAGTAGCTTGATTTTCAGCACTAAGATTCCACCAGGGGTCATAATGGATGACGACATCCGCACTAGTTAGATTTAGACCCGTTCCCCCAGCTTTTAAGGAGATTAGAAATACTTTCGTGTCATCGTTATTGAACTTCTCTACCATCCATAATCTTTCTTCTTTAGGAGTACTTCCTTGTAATAAATAGTAAGATATCTTACGCTTTTCTAATTCTTCCCTAATAATCGCTAACATCGATGTGAATTGTGAGAACAGTAGAACCTTATGACCCGATTGAATGGTAGTTTCTAGTAATTCTAAGCACATATCTAATTTGGCACTTTCACCTTTGTAGTTGTCATAGTATAGCCTTGGGTCGCAACATATTTGGCGCAATCTTGTAAGCATGGAGAGAATCATAATGCGACTTTGATTTAATCCCATTAGATTAATCTTTTCTGTTATTTCTTTCTTAACTAGTGCTAAATTAGCTAGATATAGTTTTTCTTGTTCACCTTCGAGTTTTGTATAGAGCACCGTTTCGGTTTTTGGTGGTAATTCTTTTAAAACATCCTTCTTTAAACGTCTTAAAATAAATGGTGTTACTAAACGTTTAAGTTTGTTTAATTTTTCTTCATTATTGTCTCTTATGATGGGTATTTCGTATTCTTTGTTAAATTTTTGATAACTGAGTAAATAACCTGGTAAGATAAAATCAAAAATGGACCAGATTTCTGCCAAGTTATTTTCGATTGGTGTACCCGTTACCGCAAAACGCAAGTTGCTTTTAATTCTTTTGACACTACGCGCATTTTGGGTTAAATGATTCTTAATATATTGCGCTTCATCGATAATATGATACATAAACTCTACATCGCGATATAGGGAAATATCGCGTTTTAAATAATCATAACTTGTAATTATAACATGATATTCATTAATGTGCGAGATTAACTCTTGTCGTGTTTCTAATGGTCCCATGATAGTTAGAACTTTAATGTGAGGTGCGAATTTATTAAACTCCATTTCCCAATTTAGTATAAGTGAAGCTGGACATGTAACTAACGAAGGTAGGTAATTAGGATTCTCGCTTAGGTAGGAATCGATTAACGCAATCATTTGAATGGTCTTACCTAACCCCATATCATCCGCTAATACACCGCCAAAACCATAATAACTCAGTGTTTTCAGCCATCTAAAGCCTGTCTTTTGATAATTTCTTAGAATGTTGTTTAAATGCTCAGGAACTTGGAAAGCTGTATCATCGACATTTCGTAAATCTCTAACGATTTCTTTAAAGTTATTATCCCGTTCAGACTTAATCCCCTTCCCTGTTTTAAGGATATTGTCAAGATAAAGAGCATAATACCTTGGTACACTTACCTCCTGGATATTATCCTTATCAAACTCGAGATCCAATCCTTCCGCTAGCTCTAAAAAATCACCAATTGTTTCATCTTCTAAATTGAGGAAAGAACCATCTTTAAGACGATAATATTTCTTTTGTGCTTTATATGTTTCAAGGATTTCTTTTAGTTCCTCAAGCGGGAAATCTTCTGTATCAATAGTTAAATCTAACAGTGAATTATCTACTCTAACACCAATTCTAATTGTTGGTGGTTTTCTTACAATTTGTCTAAAGCATTCAGATACATAAATGTGCATGTACTTCGCAAGTTCAGTTAGCCCTTCAGTATATAAGTTAATAATTAAATCACTATCATATATAACATATTGTAAATTTACTTTGTCTTCGGCTTCAAAATACTTCTTAATAAGATTTTTAGCGATTAACTCATCTTTAACATTACGGTAAAAATCGGTTTGTGTATCTTCTAAGGCATTTATTTCTATATCACCATAGTTAAAGACTAATTTAGCGGTAATGACATTGTCCTTGTCTAAATCAATATAAAGATTAGTAATAAGAGGTACTGGCTCAAATTCCCTTAATAATTCTAAATCAGCATCTATATTTACCACATCGCTAATTATATTTAACACATTAGCGCAGAAACTTGACATATCTAAGCGATTGATGATAAGACCACTACCCTTCCTTTGCATAGCCTTAATAAGCACATCAATCTTATCCATTATTTCTGGACTTAACCGGTATAATTTATTTTCAAATAGTAAGTACTGATATTTTTCCCCTCTTAGTAGCAAAGCGTCATTTATGTTTATACTTACTTTAAAAGAATCTTCGTTATATGGTTTAATTGATAAGACAATATTAGGTTTTTCATCGGTTAATAGTATTTCTTTTTCATAAAAGTCTTCTTCAATGGTAATGGTTTTATTTACATAAATGTTAAAAAATTGATCAAGAGATCTGGGTGAAAGAATTAAGTAACGTGGATCATGAATATATCTATAATAACTTGCACGATTGTCATAGAAGGTAATATCGTTATATGTATCAAGCAAGAATTTTACTACATCTCGCGAATCTTCTGTAAAATTCAATAAATCATGATATACAGTCAAATTCTTACCATAACTAACAATCCGTTTTTCATTCATGTAAAGGACAAAATCCTGAATACTTTTTAAGACATAAGGGCGGACATGACCAATTAGGAACCTTAACATGATATTTTGTCCTCGCGAAATAACTAAGTGGGGAATTAATCTAACTTTTTGATAACTTGTCTCTTGTAAAGCTAGATTAATGTTTCTTGTGGTGTATTCCTTAATCATTGAACGAACTTCATCATCTGTTTTTGTTTGAACTTGGGTAATTAATGAGGGTTTATGACCAATGTCATAATAATACTTCAATAATAGTGCGACAACATGTTTACAACAACCTTTATAAGTTTCGTGGGCAATGCATTGACAATGATAGTCTTTTAAGTTTTGATCATAACCTATTTCTGCTTTAACTTTATATATATTATTTAAACTACCTACGACATCAGCCGTAAGCGTAATTGTATCTCCAGTCTGCAAACGATAATTTTGAACATGATTAGATTCATAGTAGTCTAATCCCCGTTCAAAAGTACGATTATTTGTGGCGTATCCCTTTATTTGCTTGATATTCATGAAAACACCTCCATTCTTTTTATTTTACCATACTATTTTTAATACCGTAAACAAAAAAAGCTAGAATGGATTAATTTCCATTCTAGCTTATTCATTTTTCTTAAATTACTTTAAATCGCTTAAGAAACTTGTCCCAATTTCGCCTTGCGCTACTTGGAAGTTTTCCGCGATGGTTGCACCAATATCCGCAAAAGTTTCTCTAACTGGTAATCCCTTTGGTTCTAAGAATTTCTTATTATAGACTAACAGTGGTGTATATTCTCTCGTATGGTCCGTTCCGTGATGAACAGGGTCATTACCGTGATCTGCTGTAATGATTAATAAATCATCATCGTTTAACTTGTCCATCATTTTACCTAAATAACGATCGAATTCGTTAATGGCTTCGCCATAACCTTGTGGATTACGACGGTGACCATATACCGCATCGAAATCAACCAAGTTCATAAAACAAAGACCGGTGAAATCTTTATCCATGATGTTTAAGCAGATTTCACAACCATCAGCGTTGGATTTAGACTTGTAAGTTTCTGTTATACCTTCACCATCATAGATATCGTTAATTTTACCAATAGAAATTACATCATAATTTACTTCTTTAAGGTAATTAAGTACTGTTTTACCATATGGTTTTAAGGCATAATCATGACGGTTAGGTGTGCGTTGGAAGTTGTCTTTATTGGTGCCGATAAAGGGTCTTGCGATAATCCGCCCTACTTTCCATTCATCTTTTAATGTTATTTCACGGGCAATCTCGCAAATTCGATATAATTCGCTAATTGGGATTACTTCTTCATGAGCCGCAATTTGTAAGACGCTATCAGCTGATGTATATACAATCATTGCGCCTGTACGCATATGTTCTTCACCAAGCTCTTTAATGATTTCTGTACCACTTGCGGCGTAATTACCAATTACTTTACGGCCTGTCCGTGCCTCAAGTTCTTTAATTAATTCTTCTGGGAATCCAGTATCAGTAAAGGTCTTAAAGGGTTTGGTAATATATAATCCCATCATTTCCCAGTGGCCTGTCATTGTATCTTTACCTACCGATTTTTCTTTCATTTTTGTATAATAGCCAACAGGATTATTGGTAGGTGGTACGTTACGGATTTCAGTGAGATTACCGTAACCTAAACTTTGTAGATGAGGGATATTTAAATCAAAATGTTCGGAAATATGCTTAATCGTGTTTGCTCCTGCATCACCATAGAGATGGGCATCTTCCAATGCACCACATCCTAATGAATCTAGTACGATTAAAAAGACGCGTTTGTATTTCATATCTAATCACCTTCTCTATTATTATTAATATTTTCTTTCTTTTTACTTCTTGGATGAAAGTTTTCAATTACTTCTGATAATGTTTTACTATTTATATGTGTATAAATCTGTGTTGTTGATAAACTACTATGCCCCAACATCTCTTGAATGTATCTTATATCTGCTTTATTTTCTAACATGTGAGTCGCATAAGAATGTCTAAAGGTATGGGGCGTTACTTTTAAACCTAATTTTTTTGCTTCTTCGCGAACGATTTGCCACACACGTTGCCGATCTAACTTATAACCATGAATACTTAGAAACAATGTTTGATTATCGTAATGTTTATTTAACACTTTTCGTGCTTGATTAAGATATTGATCTAATAATTGATGTGCTACTTCACCTACTGGAATAATCCGTTCTTTATTTCCTTTACCACGACAACGTATAACACCCATAGCTAAGTGGATGTCATCAATATTGAGATTGATAAGTTCACTCACACGTAAGCCTGTAGAATACAATAACTCAAAAATCGTTTTATTCCGAATTGATACTGCATCATCACCATTAACAGAATCAATTAGTTCGTTTACTTCTTCTACCGATAAGACTTCTGGTAGTTCTTTATCTAGTTTAGGTGATTCTACATAGGATGATACATTTTCGTTGACATATTCATTGAGAAATAAGAATTTATGAAAATTACGGATAGCAGCGATACGCCGCGCAATGGTGCGTGGTTTCATGTTTTCATCATATAACGATGATAAGTAATTTATAATATGATCCCTTTTAATATCTTTTACATCCGTAATCTGATACTCTCGCTCGAGATAATCTACATAATCGATAATGTCGCTGTTATAGGAGTTTACTGAGTTGGTACTTAAGTTCTTTTCAATTATTAAGTATTGCGTAAATTCATCAATATAATAATCAAGTTTGCTCATGGTTCTCACCAGTTTGGCAAGTTGCACAAACTCCTTTAATGACTAACTCATGATCGGTAACTTTAAAATTATAGACACTTTCAATGCGCTCTTCTAGTGTTTCGAGTAAGTCCTCCGTGATTTCCATTACCCTACCACAATTATTACAGACGAGATGATGATGGAAATGTGGTACCGTTAAATCAACAAGATCATAGCGAGCTATATCCTCATTCTTAAAGTTAACTTTCTTTAGTATTCCTGCTTGACAAAATAGTTCCATCGTTCGATAAACGGTAGCTTGACCTATTTTTTTGTTTTTTAACTGCTTTATAATATCCTCTGTTGTATAGTGCTCATCTTTGTTTCTTAACAGTACTTTAAGAATCTCTAAACGTTGAGGGGTAATTTTGGCGCTACTCTCACGGATTTTTTTAACATACTTGTTTAATTCATTTTGCTTAATTTTCATCTTTTTCACTATCCTTATATTAGTGATTTCAAAATATTCACAAAATATCTTCCAAAGATTGTTACAACAAAAGCATAAATTATCAAAACTCCTACACAAAATAAGAGCTTTTGATAATACTCATTGAGTACTACTCTTAGATTAAGTCTACTATTCATCTGTATTATACTCCTAAAAAGGAAATCCGTCATGCGAAGTGATTGACTTGTCATATAAATTACTAATGGTAGGATGATAATATTTTGCGGAAAGGTATAAAAAAAGCCAACCATAAATCCAGACAGTCCCAGTTGATAGGAAAAACTACTAATCACAAGACCATAAATAAAACCTATGAAAAAGACTATGAACACTACTAATATTATACCAATAATAGTAAAAGCAAGAAACCAAATCGCAAAAAGATAAGTAAAATGTTTAAAAAAACTTCTTATTAAGATAATAAAAGATTTACTTACATTTAAATTATTAATATTCGTGATAATAGGATTTATTACCGATAAAAGATTACGATTATTTAACTCATAACTTACCGCATTACCACTGACAAAACCAGTTATTAATAGTGCGATAGGAAACAGATAATATATAAAAGTATTACTTCTTTCTGTGGTTGGAGGATGAGAAAAATGGTACCTTTTTTTTCGCATTTTCATCACCTCAATCATATCTATTAAATTATATTGAGGTGATGAATAGGCTTATTCTATTTATGAGAAAAATATTTGCGATTTAATTTATCAATGAATTTCGGACAAATTTGGTAGAATAAATTTAACCAAAATATTAATTTGGGTATATTTAAACGCCTTTTCTTCTTTTTATATGCCCGAAAAACTTTCTTCGCAACTAATTCTGGCTTTAATTTCGTCTTAATGTTGTTTAAATAATTTGGATCTGTGAAAAAAGTTGTTTCAACAGTTATTGGATGGACAGTTAATACATGGAGATGAGGATATTCTAAACGTAATGTGTTAGAAAAGGCATATAAAGCGCTTTTTCCAGCCGTATAAACGCTTGATTTGGTGTTAGGCATATAACTAAGCACGGAACAAATATTTATCACAGAGCCCTTATTTTTGCTTAAATTCGGTAATAACATTTTGGTAATCATTATAGGTGCAAGCACATTTACATTCATTTGCATAAGTAGCTCTTTATTGTCAATTTCTTCTACTTTTGTAAATATACCTATCCCTGCGTTATTGATCAAACAATTAATATTATAATTATTTATCTGATTAAAGACTTTTTCTACTTGTTGTAAGTCGTTTAAATCACAGGGAAACACTTCAATAGAAACATTATATAGGCTCTCTAATTGCTTTTTTAAATCAGATAGTATTTCACTACCCCGGGCCACTAAAATTAAATTGTGGCCATTTTTGGCGAATTCAATGGCAAGATTTTTACCAATACCTTTTGAACTACCAGTAATTATCGTATAGTTCTTTGTTTCTTCCATTATTTTTCTGACATCCCTTTCTTAATTACTTTATCACCAAATTTACGTTTTAGGGTGTTTACTACTCTAATTAACTGTTCCTGTTCTACATATTCCTGGTAATTAAATAGCGTTAATTGCTCATAAATTTGCTGTTTTTCTTTTAATTCCTTTACACTAACTCCTAATAGTCTTATCGGTTCATGTTTCCATAATTTATCAAACAAATCGCAAGCTTCTTGATAGATGATTTCAAAATTATTGGTAAATTCTGTTAGTGTACGGCTTTTACTATGAACAGAAAGATCAGGATACTTGATAGAAACAGTTATTGTTTTACCAACATAACGATGTTCAGTTAACCTACTTGCGACTAGTTTCGCAAGTCTCTGTAGTTCAGCATAGGCTTCTTCAGCAGTATGTAAATTATGAATATACGTAGAAGAATTGCCAATACTCTTGTACTCACTATTTCTTTTTGGGTCAACTGTATCATCACTATTACCCAAGGCTGCTTCAATGAAATATTCGCTGAGATTACCTAAAATACTTTTGATGATCGGTTTATTTTCATCTTTAACTAAATCACCTATGGTTTTTATCCCAGCATTCATTAACTTAGGTGCAGTTTTACTCCCAATCCCAAACATTTTGTCAATGGTTAAGGGCCATAGTTTTTCTGGTAATTCCCTTTTCCTAATTACCGTAATTCCTAATGGCTTTTTCATGTCGGATGCCATTTTGGCTAGAAATTTATTAATACTAATCCCAATACTACATGGCAATTGGTATTCATTTAATAATGTATCTTGAATCTCTTTAGCCACATCAATAGCATGCCTAGTTTTACATACTTCCGTCATATCTAAATATGCTTCATCAATTGAAGCAACTTCAATTAAATCAGTGTATTTCCGCAAAAAACCGATAAATTTCTGCGAAATTTCTTCATAATATTCATGATCTCCAGGAATAATTTTTAATTGGGGACATAATTGCTTAGCTTCAAAAACGGACATTGCACTTCTTATCCCAAATTTACGTGCTTCGTAACTTGCGCTTAATATTACCCCTTTATT
Source organism: Bacilli bacterium (assembly GCA_012513195.1). Classification (GTDB taxonomy): domain Bacteria; phylum Bacillota_I; class Bacilli_A; order Haloplasmatales; family Haloplasmataceae; genus JAAZCR01. The sequence continues at coordinate 8,649 of JAAZCR010000166.1, forward strand.
GAAAATTGCTGCTTTACTACCTATCGCTAAGGGGATATTTTTTAATTCAGGGTGACGTATTAATTCACATGCTATGAAAAACGCATTCATATCGATATGAAAAATGATTTTTACCTGTTTTTTCATCCGTTCACCCCTTTTAATTTTCGGCAAAATATATTATAATAACCTCGTGTATAACGCTATTATATCATTTTTGTATTGAGGTGAAAAGCATGGCAAATAAAGCAAAAGCGAAATCCAAGACAAACATTAATCAATCATCATTAATGTTAAAGAAACACGGTCGCAGTTTAAACCAAATGCGCTTCCGTAAATTAATCCTAATCTTAATGGTTCTTGCCTTCGTTGTTCCGATAGTTGGAGGATTAATTATTTGGCTAATTTATCTAATATAAACAAAAAAATACTGCACATTGAATCAATGTACAGTATTTTTTATATTATAAAGATTTTAAGAAGCTTTCCGATGTTCTAGTCTTAGTCTATCAGCAATCATCGCAATGAACTCGGAGTTTGTAGGTTTGGATTTAGAAAGACTTACTGTATAACTGAAAATCGAACTAATCGCATCGATATTTCCTCTATTCCAAGCTACTTCAATCGCATGACGGATTGCTCTTTCGACCCGTGAAGAAGTAGTGCGAAACTTTTTTGCGACTTCAGGATATAAAACCTTAGTGATAGAACCAAGGATTTCAATATTATGATAAACCATCGCTATTGATTCACGTAAGTATAAATATCCTTTAATGTGTGCTGGAACACCGATTTCATGGAGTATATTCGTGATTTCTGTATTCAAGTCATAATTCGTGTCATTTTGAATTGCATATACATTGGTTTTGGGTTTCTTATTAATACTATTCTTCGTACCCAAATCATTAATTAAGTTAATGATGTAGTTCACATTAAACGGCTTCATTACGAAATAATCAGCACCAAGTTCAGAAGATTTTGTTAACAAAGACTCTTGGTTAAAAGCACTGAAGACGATAATGCTTTTGGGACGCTTATAAGAAGGGTCGGAATTAAGTTTTTGTAAGACTTGAATTCCATCGAAGTTTGGCATGACAATGTCTAATAATAGAACATCAACATCGGTTGTTTTTAGTTTTTCTAACAAACTCATTCCATCATACGTGCATCCCACAACTTCCATGTTTTCTTGTAAATTAATAATCTCCCGCATCATTGTCACATGTTCGCGACTATCATCAGTGATGAAAACTTTAATCCGTGACATTAACTCTATCCCCCTCTAAAATGTTTCAAGAAAGTCTACGAATTCATTATAAAATACTTATATTTGCACTATCAATATAATTTTTATAAATTACGATTTTATTATATATATCATACATTTTTCGACATTTATTAATCGTAAAATAATAGTACAAAAATTATTATCAAGTCGAATTTGTCGAAAAAAAATACCTACCCAATGATTTCTATCCCCATTTCCTCAAGCATGTATTCGATATAGACCCCATAACCAATCGACGCATCATCGACCAAAACATGTGTTACCGCCCCGATTATTCGATTATTTTGAATTATTGGACTTCCACTCATCCCTTGAACTATTCCACCAGTTTTCTCCAATAATCGTTCATCTGTGACTTTAAATTTAATGCCTTTGATATCTTTTTCATTTTGTTTTTGTAAATCGATAATCTTAATGTCGAAGGCTTCGACCTTGTCTCCTTCAATACAAGTTAAGATTTGCGCATTGCCTAATTTGACGTCTTTTTGTAAGGC
>JAAZCR010000167.1 GCA_012513195.1 Bacilli bacterium
ATTATGTAATGATAATGGAAAAGCGATTACGGTTTTTAATGTTGATGTTTGTGGTTTTAGTCCTCGTCTTATTGTTTCGGTTGGCATTTGTCCAGTTTGTGAGTGGTGAAGAGATTACAGAAAAAGCTTTAGAACTTTGGAGTCGGAATATACCAGTAGAAGGACAAAGGGGAACCATTTATGATCGTAAAGGTAGACCTATAGTAAATAATAAACTTGCTCCGAGTGTAGCGGTCATTCCGCGTCAAATCACAAACAAGGAAGAAGTAGCACAATTCTTAAGTGAAGTTTTAAATACTGATTATGAAGAAATCTTAAGACATTTAAATAAGAATGTTTCTGTCGAGTTAATTAAACCCGAAGGTAGAAAACTTACCATCGAACAAGCGAAACGCATCATCGATAAGAACTATAAGGGTTTATATTTAGTGGGCGATACTAGGAGAAATTATCTATATGGTAGTTATCTAGCCCATGTATTAGGTTTTGTAGGTATTGATAATCAAGGCATTACTGGTATTGAGTATATTTATGATGATATTTTAATGGGCGAAAGTGGGAGTAGTAGTTATTTTACTGATGCAAAAGGTTTTGCGTTAGAACATTTATATGGTAACTATAACGCTCCAACCAAAGGGATGGATATTTATTTAACTATTGATATTGATTTACAAATTCTTTTAGAAAGAGTGTTGGAAAATACCCAAGCGAAGTATTCACCTGATCAAATGTTAGGGCTCATGATGAATCCCAAAACGGGCGAGATATATGCGATGGCAAGTTACCCTTCTTTTAATCCCGAAGAGTATCAAAAGTATGATCAGGAAATCTATAATCGCAACTTACCCATTTGGATGAGTTATGAACCAGGTTCAACTTTTAAGATTGTGACATATGCAGCAGGACTAGAAGAAGGGGTGTTTCGAATGGATGAATATTTCTTTGATCCAGGGTATGCCATTGTGGAGGGAGTAAGAATCAAAGACTGGAAAGCTGGTGGTCATGGTCAACAAACTTTCTTAGAAGTAATTCAAAACTCATGTAACCCAGGATTTATAGAAATCGGGCAACGATTAGGCAAAGAAAAATTATTTAAATATATTTATGATTTCGGTTTTGGTAAAAAAACAGGAATTGATTTATTAGGTGAAAGTAGTGGAATTGTCTTTGATTTAGATAAAGTCGGTCCCGTCGAGTTAGCCACTGCCAGTTTCGGTCAAGGTAATGCAGTTACACCAATTCAACTTGTTACCGCAACGAGTGCAGCGATTAATGGTGGAAAACTCTATAGACCTTATGTCCTAAAAGAAATACGCTTGCCTATCACAAATGATATCATCTATGAGCAAAAACCTCAATTAGTTAGGCAAGTTATTAGTGAAGAAACTAGTGCTAAAGTGAGATATGCTTTAGAACATGTGGTGGCTAAAGGTACAGGTCGAAATGCCTTTATCGATGGTTATCGTGTTGGAGGAAAGACAGGTACAGCGCAAAAAGCTGTGGAGGGTAAATACTTAGAAAATAATTATATTGTTTCTTTTATTGGAGCTGCACCCATGAATGATCCAGAACTTGTGGTATATGTGGCGATTGATAATCCCAAGAACGTGATTCAATATGGTGGGGTCGTTGCTGCTCCAGTAGTTAAAGAAATTTTAGAGGAAGCTTTACCGATTTTAGGGATAGAAAGACAAAAAGAACAGATTGAAAAAGATTTACGTTGGGGGATGGATATAAAGTATTATTTAGTTCCAAATCTAATTGGTAAGAAGAAAAGTGAACTACCACCGCAAATCCATTACCGCTACCAGTTTTATGGTACAGGCGATGTTGTGAAGTTTCAAAGTCCTGCTCCAGGAGAAAAGATTCCTGAAGGTGGTATTATTCTCATCTATCTTGATAAGGAGTGACAAGATGGACTTATTAACATTACTTAATAATTGTCACATAAATTATGATAAGAAAAAAATAATCAATTATAAAATCACTGGTATTAAGATAAATTCACAGGAAGTTTGTCCCAATGATATTTTTGTGGCGATTAGAGGTCAAACTAATGATGGTCATGATTATATTTTGGAATGTATCAATAAAGGTGTGAAAACGATAATTTATGAAGATCATTATTATGACTTAATTCCCCTAGAAAATGTCAATATGATTCGTACGAACTGTACAAAAACGACATTAGCAGTCTTAGCGAGTTATTTTTATGGTGAGCCATCTAGGAAAATGACTTTAGTAGGTGTAACTGGGACCAATGGTAAAACTTCAGTTACTAGCTTTATTTATCAACTTTACCGTTTGTTAAAGCAGGGCTGTACGCTCATCGGGACGAATGGGATAAAGATTAATGATAAGTGTTTACCTAGTGATAATACTACCCCTAATACGCTTATCATTAATCAAATTCTCGCTGACTCCTTAAAACAAGGAATAATCAATGCGGTAATGGAAGTATCTAGTCATGCCATTAAGCAAAAACGTGTTAGCCAGTTGGATTTTCATACAGTCATTTTAACTAACTTCTCCCAAGACCATCTTGATTACCACAGGACCATGCTCGATTACTTTTATACAAAAGGAATGTTTCTTGCGAGTTTAGGTAATAGTTATAACGATAAGAAAGTATTATTTAATGGTGATGATAAAACTTATAAAAAGTTTCTTGATTTAACCAATGTTCAAAGTTACACCTATGGTATAACTACTTTAAATGACATTCAAGCCAAAAACATAATTTGTGGAATAGATCAGATTAGTTTTCATTTATACTGTTTTAAAGAATTCTGTGGGATAGTGGAAAGTAAACTATTTGGTTTCTTTAATATCTATAATCTCTTAGCAGCATTAGGCTATTTTTATCTTCAAGGATATAAGATGAAAGAGTTGATGTCACTAGTCCCACAATTAAAAGGTATACCAGGTAGAATGGAAAGAATCGATAATGATTTAGGTTTAGATATCTTTATTGACTTTGCGCATACACCTGAAAGTGTTTACCGCATATTATCAGAAGTAAGAATGCTTACTGATAAACGGATAATATTAATAATTGGTTGTGGGGGAAATCGCGATGAGTTAAAACGACCATTAATAGGTAAAATTACAACTAGTTTAGCTGATTATGTTATTTTTACCACTGATAATCCCCGTTTCGAAAATCCCCAAAATATCATTGATAACATTCTTCAAGGTGTAGTTAGCGATAATTACGAGGTGGAATTAGACCGAGCGGTAGCAATTAAAAAAGGTATCGATAATATGACGAAAAATGATATTCTCTTAATTTTAGGTAAGGGTCATGAGGATTATCAAATAATAAATAATGAGAAGATTTATTATAGCGATAAGTTAGAAGTTCAAAAATATTTAGGAATCCAATCTTAAAGGAGTCTTATTATGGTCACAAAAATCATCTTTTTTGGGATGTTTCTAGCGTTCGTACTTTCAGGTATTTTTATCCCTATCATCATCCCGATCATGCATCGCTTAAAGTATGGTCAAGCAATCCGTGTTGAAGGACC
>JAAZCR010000168.1 GCA_012513195.1 Bacilli bacterium
ACTGCGAAGTATATTTTTTGACCGAACATAAAAAGGATATTCTCCATCATCAACTGCATTTACACGATCACTACTACCTGTGCCTACTTCAGCAATTTGTTTTAGAGGCACATACTTAACCCCATCAGGGCAAAGTTCAGCAATCAATTCATCTACCCTACTCATTTGCCCACCTCAATCTCTGAGATGATTTTATCAATTTCTTCTCTAAGAGTTTGTGAACGTGCTACTATTCTTTTTAATTCTTCATTTAATGCGACTATATCTATCTTTTCTCTCGTATCCTCTTGTTCCACATATGTTGAAACAGACAGGTTATAATCTTGTTCAGCAATTTCACTGTTTGGTACTAATCTTGAAAAATGTTTAATATCTTTTCTATCTATAAATGCATTAAGAATATTGTCGATATTCTCTTGTGTTAACTTATTACTATTTGTAACTTTAGTAAACTCTTTTGAAGCATCGATAAATAGTATATTATTATCACTCTTGGATTTCTTTAACACCATAATACAAGTTGCTATACTTGTACCATAAAAGAGGTTATCTGGTAATTGGATAATACAATCAATATAATTATTATCAACTAAATATTGGCGTATCTTTTGTTCTGCTCCACCACGATATAATACCCCTGGGAAACATACAATAGCAGCTGTACCATTAGGTGCTAACCATGCTAGACTATGAAGGATAAATGCTAAGTCTGCTTTTGATTTAGGTGCGAGTACTCCTGCAGGCGCAAAGCGTGGGTCATTGATTAAGAGTGGATTGGAATCTCCAGCCCACTTAATTGAATATGGCGGATTAGAAACAATCGCTTCAAATGGTTGATCATCCCAATGAACAGGCTCTGTAAGTGTATCACCTAACGCAATATTGAATTTATCATAATCAATATCATGTAAGAACATGTTAATACGACACAAGTTATAGGTAGTTATATTAATTTCTTGTCCAAAAAATCCTAATCGTACATTTTCTTTCCCTAAGATTTTCGCAAACTTCAATAACAAAGAACCTGATCCACAAGCAGGGTCATAAACTTTATTAACTTCTTTCTTTCCTACTACTGTTAATCGTGCTAGTAATTCTGATACTTCCTGTGGTGTATAATATTCTCCACCGCTTTTACCAGCATTAGATGCATACATTGCCATTAGGTACTCATAGGCATCACCAAATGCATCAATAGAATTATTTTGGTAATCACCTAATTTCATTTCACCAATTGAATTTAATAACTTTACAATCTTTTCGTTTCTTTTAGCAACTGTTGTCCCAAGCTTATTGCTGTTTAAATCTAAATCATCAAATAATCCTTTAATATTATCTTCACTTGGGGTTCCTTGCGCAGATGCTTCAATATTCTTAAATACTTTCGCTAAGGTTTCATTTAAATTATCATCAAACTTAGCTCGTGCTCGAACATTTTCAAATAACTCACTAGGTAGAATAAAGAAGCCTTTTGTCTTAACTAAATCCTCTCGTTCTTGTTCGGCAATTTCATCTGGTAATTTTGCATAATCAAAATCCTTATTACCTGCTTCCCATTCATATTTATTAATATAATTAGTAATGTTTTCTGATATATATCGATAAAATAACATTCCTAAAACATATTGCTTAAAATCCCAACCATCCACACTACCCCTTAAATCATTCGCAATATTCCAAATAGTACGATATAATTCAGCCCGTTC
>JAAZCR010000169.1 GCA_012513195.1 Bacilli bacterium
AAGATGATAAAGAAGATAAGATTGATATTAGTAAGTTTGTTTATTATAACTATTACTGTTATATTTACTAGTATAAAGATTAATAAAGTTAGTGCATCTAATCAAACTGCAGTAGATAAGTTAAAAGCTGATATCGAGTCTGGAGAGTATGCCAAAAAAGTATTTGATCAAATCAAAAATGTTATACCAGAGTTTGATATTCCCTATGCAGAGTTTGAAGAGCGAGTCAATGGAAATAGTCAATATCGGATTTTAGAAATTACACCAAGAGTCTATATTAACGATAGTAGTGAAATATCCGATATGCAAAACAGTATGAATTATCTAAAAGATTTGTTTGATACCATTGTTAGACAAAATCCACAATATGCTAATATTCCACTCGTAGCTAATATGTCTAAATTCACTATAGACACAATGACTGTAAAAGAATTCGTAAGTAATCGTGAAGAACTTGAAGGCTTATATGATGCAGTTGTCTTTACATCTGGTTTATATACTGCTGAAAATGTAACCGCCTGTGATTTTACACTAGAAAACCGGACTACTTATTTTGTAACGATTTATGATAATAAAGGTGTCCGTGTTTATGAAGGTAATAGTACAGTAAAAACTGATAAAATAAACAGTGTGAATAAACATGGATTTGGTGAAGAATATTATTCTAACGGAAAGAAAAAGTATAAAGGTTTATTTAGAAACAACCAATATCATGATGCAAATGCTGTTTTATATGATGAAAATGGCAACATCAAGTATGAAGGTGGCTTTAAAGACGGTAAACGGAGTTGCTATGGTATATCCTATAAAAATGGTTTAGTTGAATATATTGGTCAATGGAGTAATGACAAATATCATGGTTATGGCATCCTCTACAATGGCCATGATATCGAATATGTAGGTTATTTTAATAATGGTCAAAAGGCATCAAGTAGTTATACCAATCGATATCTTGACGATATAACAATTTATAAAGCGGATGAATTAATAGAAAGATTTGTAAAAAAGGGAATCCCAGTATTCATTCATGAAGATGCTTTAGATGATAAGGGTAATAACATCTATAATAAACTTAACTCATTGATTAATCAGTATAATAACTTATATCGATACAACTATGAAGAAAATAATAGCAATAATAATATGAATACTGATATAGTATCAGCTATTATGCATATAACAATGCTCCAATCAGAGCGTCCTAATTTCCAAGTTATTTCTAAACCTGTTGAGTATAAAGACAATCGGAATAATACTCTAACTAATAGCGATGTTTATAAGGAAGATGATTATCTCAACTTTAATATTAATTTAACAAATAAAGATTCAGCAATTATGAACTTCTACCTTGACATTAATCAGAATGGCAAGTTTGATGAAGTAGATTTAGTCTTTTCAAGAAGTATTTCACGAGGAACCACAAGTTTTAGATATAAATTACCGCTGCTTTATTCGGGGCAAGTACAATATAAGATCGAAGTAATTAGTGGTAATAGTAAATCTATTTACATTAACTCTTTCCGTTATCATTCTGGTGATACTAAGACAATTAAAATCTTATATGTCATCGAAGATGATAATAAATACCAAACTAACTTACAAAATGCCTTGAATAACATTTTAAGAGATGCCGGGCTAAATAAAGTAAATGAGTATGCTGTACAAATTAAAGTATGTACACTTAAAGAATTCAAGAAGAATAACCCTAAGAATCATGAATGTGCCCATGAAGCAGTAATGAATGATGCCGATGTAGTCCTCTTAGGACGAGAAATCTTTGATAATGTTATTCATAAACATGCTTTAGAGTCAATTGAAGTTCAAATTACCGTACATCAAAAACCAGTAATCTTTACAAGTAGTGTTACTTTAGGTGACAACCATTGGATGGATTATTTCTATGACGATTTATCATTAAGTACTGTACAAACATCTAATTATAAACTCTTAGATAGGGTAGACCGTCTGGAAATAATTAACCAAAATCCATATGTGATGTATCCTTATAACATGAACAATGAAGATTTACAAATTCCTAAAGGATTAAACTATGCACTGAACGAAAAGTATCAATTGAATTTAGAGAATCCCAATTTAGTTAACCTAATTAACATGTATAATTCTAAAGATAAGAATTATGATCGCTTTGACTCCTATAATAACTACTATTACATGAAGATTAAGAATGTTATTTACCTAAATGTTGGTTATGATAAGTATAATAATTTCACTAACGTTGAACAAAAATTATTAGTTGATGCGATTGTCAATGGATTTATTGAATATAAATCTAAAGGCCGCAATAATATAGAGTTTTTAAATATAGCATTAGAGAATCGTGATCATGAAAATGCTTTAATTGATGTCAAAGATGGTGGTGTATCATTCACCTTTACACCATTATCAAACATTCAAGAAGACGTTCACTATACTTTAAAGGTTGGTAAAGATACTATAGAAAATGGTAGTTTATCTTTAGGTGAATCAAAAACGATCCATTTAAACGACCTACCTAGACCAACTAATAACACTATTGATGTAGTAAATGTCTTCTTAACAGTAAGTAATAGTAAAATTACTGAAACTTATAGTTTCAATATTTATATAGCTGATTTAGAAACTTATGGTGTAACATTAGAATCGAACTTGTTAATTAATGCTGTCACAAGTGGTACTAATAAATATATCCAAGTTAATAAGAGATATAATAACCAATACAATGTTAAGTTTGGTAGTATTGATGTAAGTAATGTTAGTGGCAACCTACCAACAACACTTACATTGCGTAACATGATATTAACGCAATCAATACCACAAGGTATCATCATCACAAATTCACCATATAAGGATAAAGTTGTAGATAATGT
>JAAZCR010000170.1 GCA_012513195.1 Bacilli bacterium
CATTTAGAGGTAGGAGCACGGATTACGGAACATAGTAAAAAGAAAAACCCTCTCGATTTTACTCTTTGGAAGAAAACCGATGTGGGAATCCAATGGGATTCACCATGGGGTAAAGGTCGACCTGGATGGCATACTGAGTGCGTAGTAATGATAAATGACACATTAGGTAAATTAATTGATATCCATGGCGGCGGAACGGATTTAATATTCCCTCATAATGAAAATGAAATTGCCAAGTCAATGGCTTTAAATAAGACGCATTTAGCAAATTATTGGATGCATAATGGTCGGTTAATGATTGATAATGAAAAAATGAGTAAATCATTAGGTAATTTTGTCTTATTGAAAGATTTGCTAGAAAAATATGAATATCAAGTCATCCGTCTTTTTATGTTATCGACTCATTATCGTCAGCCGTTGAACTATACACCTGAAAGCATAGAAAATGCGAAAAATGAAGCAGAAAAGATTCGCTCATCATTTTCAACACTACAATTAAAACTAGATTACTATCGATATTTAGATAAAGATATACAAGCATTAGAAGAATCATACATCAAAGTTTTTTATGAAGCCATGGATGATGATTTTAATACCGCCAATGCGATTACAGTAATAATGAATTTAATGAAAGAAGCAAATGTGCTAGTACGTAAACAAGACTTTACTGAAGTAGAATTAGAGAAATTATTGAAGTTATATAACACCTTCAAACTACTCTTATCTATACTTGGTATTGAATTTAATATAATTCGTCTAGATGATGAAACAAGAGACTTAATTAACAAACGCAATGAAGCTCGAAAAACCAAAGATTATGAAACAGCGGATAAAATTCGGGCAATTTTACAAGAAAAAGGGATTACTATCTGATATGGAACAATATAAATTATTAAATGGCGTAACCTTAGCCTATATAGGCGACTCCTATTATGAATTAACAATTCGTAAATATTTACTCGATAAAGGTTTAACAAAAGTAGACACGTTGCATAAGAATGCCACAAAATATGTTTCGGCAGTTAGTCAAGCGAAAATCTTAAAGGCTATTGTAAATAATTTTGCCTTAACCGAAGAGGAACATGATATTATAAAACGTGGTCGCAATGCCAAAAACCACACTAAAGCCAATGTTGATACTTTAACCTATCGGCATGCGACTGCCTTTGAAACTTTAATCGGATATCTTTATCTTAATCAACAAAAAGAACGTCTTCAAGAAATCATCGACTTCGCCATTAACGTAGTTGAAAGCGAGTGATAAAATGACTGAATTTGTATATGGTAAAAATACTGTAATTGAATTAATCAAAGCTGATCATGAAATCTATGAACTTTATGTGACCGATAATGTTCTTAAGCGGGAAACATCTTTAGAAAAATTGTTGAAAGAAAAGAAGATTAAGTATTATATTGTGGATAATAAAAAATTAGACCAAATGACAGATGGTAATCATCAAGGGATAATTGCCAAAATTGCACCATTTAACTATTATGAAATTCAGGATATGTTAAATGATGCCCAAAGATTAGGAGAAAAGCCGTTCTTATTAATCTTAGATGGATTAGAAGATCCACATAATCTTGGTGCCATTTTAAGGACAGCAGAATGTTGCGGAGTACATGGTGTAATTATCCCTAAACATCGGTCCGTAAGTTTAAATGCGACAGTGGCGAAGTTATCTGTTGGGGCAATTAAATACGTAAAGGTGGCACAAGTGACAAACTTAAATCAAACAATTAAGGAATTACAAAAACAAGGTATATGGGTTTATGCTTGCGATATGGATGGTGCCATCGATTATAGGAAAATGGATGCGACGGTAC
>JAAZCR010000171.1 GCA_012513195.1 Bacilli bacterium
GAACATGTTGAATATGTTAAAGAAAGACTTAGAGAAGCTGGTATTGATACTTCTACTCTAATCGATGCACCTGTTTCACCAGGAATTGGTTGCCATGTTGGTAAAGGTGTTGTAGGAATTGGTTATATTTTGGATAAACCGAGAAATTAATTCTTCTTTTTAGGAAATTTTTTAATCCCATACTTTTTTGTCCAAACTTCATTATTAGTGAAGATGATAAAAAGAACATCACATAAACTTAAATAAAAGATGATTTCATATTTAGAAAAAATAAAATAGAGTAAGCCTAAAGCAGGCTTACCTAAATAAAAGTGATGAACCCCATATTTACCCAAACTTAAAGCGAGTAAAATGGCGATAATCTTACTCTTGCCATATCCTTCCTCGCTTTGTTGTTTAGACTCACCGATGACCCCTTTCATAATCTCCCCCATTACAATATATACTTTTTTCAATAATAAAAGACCAAGAAAATTGTTAGTTTTCTTGGTCTTTTGTCTTGTTATCGTGATTATTAATATTTGCGGTCTTAATCATTAACTCATTCAACCGTTTCGCAAAACTCATAGGATCATCTAGCGTAAATCCTGCAACTAATAATGCTTGGTCATAGAGTAATTCTGCATAATCTTTGATATCATCTTGATTTTGTTCGTAGATAGTATCTAGGGCTTGTATCAACTTATGGTTAGGATTAATTTCGAGGATTCTAGTAGCTTTGACTCCTAGATTACCACCTGGCATATTTTGTAAGACTCTTTCCATTTCAAAAGAAAGATCATCATTACTTACTAAACACACTGCGCTATCCTTTAAGCGAGAGGAAAGTTTGACGTCGGTAACTTTTTCTTTCAAGCTATCTTTTAATGCATCTAGAAGTTTTTTGTAAGTCTTTTCTTTTTTCTTAAGTTCCCGCTTTTCTTCTAACGATTCAAGATTTAAATCGCCTTGGGTAATATTTTTAAATGCTTTACCTTCATAATTCATTAATACTTTAATCGCAAACTCGTCAATATCATCGGTGAAGTAAAGTACTTCAATATCTTTATCACGCAAGAGTTCCATTTGAGGTAGTTTTTCAATTTGGTCAATATTTGCCCCCGTTGCGTAATATATATATTCTTGATCTGGTTTCATCCGTTCAACATATTCTTTTAAAGTAACATATTCCTTATTTTTAGATGATACATAAATAAGCAAGTCTTTTAAGAAATCTTTCTTTTCACCAAAATTATCATAAATACCGTATTTGATGTGTACTCCATAAGTCTTGAAAAACTCAATATACTTGTCGCGTTCATTCGCTAACATCTTTTCAAGTTCATTTTTAATTTTCTTTTCGAGATTACTCGCAATCTTAGCGATTTGGCGATTATGTTGGAGGATTTCCCGTGAAATATTTAGTGGGAAATCTGGTGAATCTACTAACCCCTTAATAAACCGCAAATAATCAGGAACTAATTCCTTACACTTATCTTGAATGAAGATCCCTCGTGAGTATAATTGAAGTCCTTTTTCATATTTTTCCGAATATAAGTCAAAAGGTGCAATCTTAGGGATGAAAATTAAGGCATTATAGTTTAATAACCCTTCAACATTCATATGGAATGCTTTTAAGGGATCTTCAAAATCACGGAACTGATAACGATAAAATTTATTTAACTCTTCATCAGTAATTTCATTTTTACTCTTTTTCCAGATCGGTGTCATGGAGTTTAATTGCTCAAGTTCTTGGACTTCTTCATATTCTTCTTTATTATCTTCTTTCGGTACGCGTTTTTTGACATACATGCATATAGGATAATGAACATAATCGGAATATTTTTTTACTAAAGACTTAATCCGATATTCATCCAAAAATTCATCATAGTTTTCTTCATCGGTGTTATCCCGTAAATATAAAATGACTTCTGTCCCATGGTCTTCTTTCGTGGTCTCTTCAATCGTGTAGGTATCTTCACCTGTTGACTCCCAAAGATAAGCTTTATCAGAGTATGGTGATTTTGTCTTAACAACCACACGTTGCGCAACCATAAATGCAGAATAAAAGCCAACACCAAATTGACCAATAACATCAATCGTGATATTATCATTATTAGTGTTATTCGCTTTTAAGCGTTCAAGGAAAGTTTTCGTACCGGATTGAGCAATAGTACCTAAGTTTTCGATTAACTCTTCCTCGGTCATACCAATTCCGTTATCTTTTATTGAAAGTGAGCGTTCATCCTTGTTAATCGTGATAAGAATTTGGTAATCACTTTCAAGTTTCAACAACTCATCTTGCATACTAAGAAACTTATACTTATCAATCGCATCACTCGCGTTAGAGATTAATTCGCGTAAGAAAATCTCTTTATGGGTATAGATGGAGTTAATCATTAAGTTTAGTAATTGTTTCGATTCTGTTTTAAATTCTCTAATTTGACTCATCCTATTACCTCCTTTTAACACCAAATTATATCATAATTAACTATGAATTTTTTGTCAAGACTAGATAATTGAGGTGTACTTATGGATAAGAAAATAATATTAGGACTCCTTTTATCATATATACTACTTTTTATTTGTTTTATCATCGCATTAATTCTACCAAAACTGAAAGTGCCAAAAGAAATCACAAGAAAAGTAGTTCACATTATGATTTCAAATTGGTGGATTATCGCCCTAATCTATTTAAACAACTATTTCGCATTAATTCCACCCATTACTTTCCTCGGTTTAAATTACTTGTCTTATAAATACAAGTTAGTTAAAGGTATCGAACGGGATGACCCTAAGCAATTAGGCACTATTTTTTATCCACTAGCGATGATTCTCCTTGTCCTTTTCGGGATAAGTCAACATAAACTATACATTGGAGCTATTGGTGGCTTAATCCTCGGATATAGTGATGGCTTAGCCACAGTCTTTGGAGTTACGCTTGGTAAACGTAAACTATATCGCGATAAGACTTATGTAGGTTCTATTACTATGTTAGTCATGAGTTTTATGGTGACTTTTATTATCCTGAATTTATATCATCAAGAATATATACTACTAGGTAGTTTAGTTGTCGCATTTTCTGCTACCTTTAATGAATTATTCATCACTCATCATGGCATAGATAATTTATCGGTACCATTACTTTCAAGTATTGTGTATTATCTTTTCCAGTTAATTGTTCAGTTAATATAAAAGAGATAGGATTCACTTACATCCTATCTCTTTTATTTAGATAATGTTTAAACCTTGAGAAATTCTAATATATAATTCTACACCTTTAAATAATACTTTTTCAGCAAAATTAAAACAAGAACTATGAAGCGGGTGAGCAAACCCTAACTCTTCATTTTTACAGCCAAGAAGGATAAAATAACCTGGTACTTCTTGAAGATAATAAGAAAAATCTTCCGCAATCATTAAAGGTTCTACTTCGATGTATTCATCCTTATTAAGTATACTAATCATAAAATTATGTAAATCCTTATCATTTACTAACGCAGGATACATATCACGAATCAGTGTATCGACTTGCACATTATACATTAATGCTAGTCCCTTGTTGATCTCAAGTATGCGCTGTTTAATCATCTCATACACTTCTTGTTTGTGTGCTCTAATTGTGCCTTCTGCAACCACTTTCTCACAAATGATATTGCGAGCGTCACCACCACTTACCTTTCCTATCGTAACAACACCAGTATCTAATGGGTTTAAGGTGCGACTGATGATACTTTGATAACTTTGAACTAAACTACTTAATGCGACAATAGCGTCAACTCCTTTTTGAGGCATAGCACCATGGGCACTTTTCCCATGTATTGTAAGATCAATCTCCCCGACTTGTGCCATTAAAGGTCCATTCGCAAGTCCCACCATACCTTCGTTTATTTCTGGAAATAAATGTAATCCAAAGATTTGACTTACATTATACTTAGAGAGAATTCCTTCATCAACAATTACCTTTGCGCCACCTGGACCTTCTTCGGCTGGTTGGAAGATTAATAAGACATTTTTCTTAAGTTTATGGTTTTTTAAGAAGTTCGCAAAACCTAATAAGATGCTCATATGACCATCATGACCACAGGCATGCATTTTACCTTCATGTGTTGAACTATAAGGCAGATTGGTTTGTTCCATTATTGGTAGTGCATCGATGTCACTTCGGAAAGCAATGGTTTCATCAGTTTCGCCTTTAATAAAAACATATAATCCCGTTTTTGCGGTTATTATGGGTGTGTAACCCAAACTTGTTAATTCCTCGTGTAAAAATGCTTGAGTTTTATACTCGGTGAATCCTAACTCTGGTATTTGATGGAGAGTTTGGCGGTAAGCGATAATCTTCTGTTTAAGTTCTTCCTTAAGCATAGGACCTCCTGTTTTGATTCTTTATAAAAATATTATATGGTGTTTACCCATTCGTCAATGACAATTACAAATATATATTAAAAAACCTCTAACGAGGTTTTTCAATTTTCATCTTTAAGTCTTTGATGTATTCTAACCGCTCTTTAAAGCGCTTCTCCAATCCTTCTTCAGTAGGAATGTAATAGACTCTATTTTTAAGATTGGGTGGTAAACATTCCATATCAGCTACTTTATATTCAAAATCGTGTGCATATTGATATTCTTTACCATACCCTAACTCTTCCATGAGTTTCGTTGGTGCATTTCGTAAATGTAAAGGCACACCTTCTGATAGAGTTTCATAAGCATCCTTACTAGCTTTACTATAAGCAACATATAAAGAATTAGATTTAGGGGCAAGTGATAAATATACCACACCTTGTGCCAAGTTTACATTACATTCAGGAACGCCGATATAATGACAAGCTTGATAGACGCTAATCATGCGATCTAAAGCACTAGGATCGGCCAATCCAACATCTTCAGACGCAAAGCGAATTAATCTACGCGCAATGTATAAGGGATTTTCTCCTGCTTCTAACATGCGCGCTAACCAGTATATCGCTGCATCGGGGTCACTATTACGCATCGATTTATGGAGAGCACTTATCAAATTATAATGTTCATCCCCACTCTTATCATATAATAATGCCTTCCTTTGCATAACTTCAGTTAATACTTCAGTAGTAATTGTGATAATTCCGTTATTTTCTTTGGCACTGTTTACAGCCATTTCTAAGACATTTAAAGCGGTGCGTGCATCACCATTACTAAAGGTCGCAATTTTCTCAATTAATTCATCACTAATATTAATCTGTTTTTGTGGAAATGCCCTTGGATCTTTAATGACACGCTTTATAAGTTTCGCAATATCAGCAACTGTTAAAGGATTTAACACAAATACCCGACATCGGGATAAAAGCGCTGAGTTCACTTCAAAGGATGGATTTTCCGTGGTTGCCCCAATTAAGATGATATTACCCTTCTCAACATGGGGAAGGAAGGCATCTTGTTGTGCTTTATTGAAACGATGTATTTCATCCACAAAAAGAATTGTTTTAATGCCATAATGGCGGTTTTCTTCCGCTTGCATCATGATTTCTTTTATCTCTTTTATGCCACTAGTGACCGCGCTGAAGTTGATAAAGCGTGCTTTTGTCATTTTCGCGATAATCATCGCAAGTGTAGTCTTACCTACTCCTGGAGGTCCCCAAAAAATCATCGATGTTATTTTATCTGATTCAATAAGTTTTCTAAGGACTTTATTTTCACCTAATAAATGTTCTTGTCCAACAAATTCTTCTAGACTACGAGGTCTAACGCGATCAGCTAAAGGAGTTTCTTCATAGTTATAAAATAATGAGTTGTCCATTATCTCACTTCCATTTTAAAACATTTGTTCACTATTATCATATCATTTTAATTATTTAACATCAATAAATAAATGACTAATAATATTTTGATTTGGAAAAATAATAATAGTATGACGAATTTTGTCAAAAGGAGTAGGGATAATGTTAACTTTAAAAACCATTAAAGATCTCCTTATCAATAACAAAAAAAATTCCGATAATAATAAACCTAAAGTATACATAAAAAGCGATCTCCATACGAATATTGATTATATTAGGAATACCTTAAATAATGCAAGTGACTTAATTGTGCGGGAATTTAAAATAAAAGAATATCGTTGTGCGATTTGCCTAATCGATGGATTAACTAAAGGTGATTATGCTCATGATTTGTTGTTAAAGAACTTATTGGTTGATATTTGGACAACCGATAAGATTAGAGAAATCCATTCAGTGGATGAACTCTTTGATGCCCTGCAAAGTCAATTTATCGCTCTTCTCGATATTAGTGTGATAAGTGATTTTGATGAACTCTTTATAAATCTACTGTCTGGTGATTGCGTTCTTCTTGTGGATGGTATCGCTAAATCGATTACGATTGAGACCAAAGGTTGGATTGACCGTGGTATCGTTGAAAGTTCATCGCAAACATTAGTTAGAGGACCAAAGGATAGTTTTAATGAAACATTAAGAACAAACACCATGTTAATTCGGCGTCGCATCAAAGATAAGCGGTTACGAGTTGAATCACGAAAAATTGGTAGGATTTCCAAAACTGAAGTTGCCATTATGTATATGGAAGGTATCGCCAACGACAGAATTGTCCAGGAAGTCCATAGACGACTTGATCGTATTGATATTGACGGTATTATCGATAGTTCCTATATTGAGCAAATGATTCAAGATCATGCCTATTCCCTTCTCCCTACCGTACATAATACAGAACGTCCTGACACGGTTGCTAGTTCCATTATGTGTGGTTATGTAGCTATTGTTGTTGATAACTCTCCCTTTGTCTTACTAGTACCAGGCTTGTTTGTCACCTTTACACAAGCTGCAGAAGATTATTACCATAACTTCTATTATGTCACCTTTATTCGTTTAGTCCGATTTGTTTCCTTATTTCTCTCTTTACTTACACCTGGAGTTTATATCGCAATCACAACATTTCATCAAGAGATGTTACCAACATTACTACTCATAAGTATTAGTAACCAACGTGAAGGTGTACCGTTTCCTGTATTTCTTGAAGCACTAATTATGGAACTAACTTTTGAAATCCTCAGAGAAGCAGGAATTCGTATGCCACGTGCGATTGGTTCTGCGATGAGTATCGTTGGTGCGTTAATCCTTGGTGAAGCAGCAGTTAATGCTGGTATTGTCTCTTCATTTACTGTCATTATTGTTAGTTTAACAGCGATTTGTAGTTTAATAATTCCTAGTTATCATATTAGCATCAGTATACGTGTTACTCGCTTTATCTTCATGGTTTTAGGTGCAACCTTTGGTTTATTTGGAATTATATCGGGACTAGTAGTTTTAGGTTTATACTTATCTAGCATGCGTTCTTTTGGTGTGCCCTACTTGTTCCCATTTGCGCCATTAAATTTTGAAGCACTTAAAGATTCAGTTATAAGATTTCCACTTTGGAAAGTCAATCAACGTCCTAAACTTATTAGTGATAATAACGAGACTAGACAAAGTAGTGATCGGAAAAATAACTATATGGGAGGAAAGACATGAAACGCATTATCATACTTATCTTAGTTGTAATTTTCTCCCTATCATCACTCACTAGTTGTTGGGGAAGTCGTGAACTAGATGAAATGGCTTTAGTATCTGGACTAGCCATCGACAATCATCCTGAAGGTTATGAAATCACAGTTCAAATCATGTTACCTAGAGTAGCTGCTAGTGAACAAGCAGCATCATCTTTAGCTATTCGTAATTTTAGCGAACATGGCGAATCAGTCTTTCAAACGATTCGAAGGTTAATAAGACGCTTATCGCGTAAAGCATTTTTTTCTCATTGCCAAGTAATCATCGTACACGAAGATGTGGCACGAGAAAAACTATTTGAAGCGATGGACTTTTTCTTTCGTGATCCTGAACTCCGCAGTGATGCGGTTTTCCTTATCGCAAAGGACGTGAAAGCAAAAGATGTGTTAAGCGTATTAACAGTAATGGATCCAGTTAGTGGTGTCAGTATCAATAAAATTCTTCATGCCATGCAAAAGTATTTTCAAGCTAATCGTGACATGAACTTTCACGATGTAGTTGCCGATATCCTCGCTGATGGTATTGATGCGGCAGTTAGAGGTGTTACTGTAAAAGGTAATTTAGAAAAAGGAAAAAAGTATGAAGATATTCAAGAATCAGAACCTGTTGCTTATATTGTCATCGAAGATTTAGCAATATTAAAAGAGGGGAAACTTATCGGTTGGTTAAATGAAGATGATATTAAGGGATATAATAACCTTCTCGGAAAGATCCAAAATGCAATCATTACTGTCCCATGTAGCGATACGAACTTTTATAATCTAGAGACAAGAAAAATCAAGACTAAATATAAAGTGATTGAAGAGGATGGTAAAGTCAAAGTAAAAGTCAAAATTAATGTAACTGCTACCCTTGGTGAAATTGGTTGTAATATTGATATTACTGATGATAAAGAGATTAAAC
>JAAZCR010000020.1 GCA_012513195.1 Bacilli bacterium
AAAAAATCAAAGTCAAGTTAAATTGGGGGATTATGCAGAAAAACTTACTTTTATCGCCCTCGATTTAACGGATACAATTGCGACTTATGAAGAATAAACCATTATATTTCGATTACGCTTCGACCACGAAGATTAGGCAAGAGGTTTATGAAGCGATGCTTCCTTATCTTCAAGAGGAATTTGGGAATCCATCATCATTATATACCATCGGTATTCGTAATAAAAAAATCATAAATCAATGCAGAAAAACCATCGCCTCATTAATCAATGCGGAATCACATGAAATCTACTTTTGTTCAGGTGGTTCAGAGGCGAATAACTGGGCAATTAAGGGTGTGGCATTCGCACATCCTGATAAGCGCGAAATTATCACTACAAAGATTGAACATCCTTCCGTCTTAAATAGTTGTCGTTTTTTAGAAAAATTAGGTTATATAGTGACGTACTTAGATGTTGATGCTGAAGGGTTTGTTAATCTGCAAGAATTAGAGGATAAGATAACAGACAATACCTGTTTAGTGTCCATCATGACCGCAAATAATGAAATCGGTACGATTCAAGATATTCAAGCTATTGGGGAAATCTGTGCTAGAAAAGGTGTGCACTTCCATACCGATGCTATTCAAGCGATTAGCCATTTACCCATAGATGTAAAGCAGTTAAAAATTGATTTATTAAGTTTTTCTGCGCATAAGTTTTATGGACCAAAAGGTATTGGTTGTTTATATATCAGTAAGAATACAAAGATTGAAAATCTTATCCATGGTGGTAATCAAGAACGGGAAAAACGGGCTGGAACAGAAAATGTAGCTTATATTGTGGGAATGGCTAAAGCGATTGAATTATCCTATCGGGAAATGTATTCGGATAATGTAAGAGAAAGAGATTTAAGTCAGTTACTTTATCATAGATTAAAAGACGCTATCCCTGATATGCGTCTTAATGGACCAGAAATCGGTAATCGAAGATTACCTGGTAATTTAAATATATCATTTAAACATGTTGATGGTAGTCAATTATGCTTCGAACTTAATGAAGAAGGTATCTGCGTCTCCACTGGTAGTGCTTGTCATTCGGATAGGATTGAACCAAGTCATGTGCTACAAGCCATTAAAGTACCTGATGATTATATTAAAGGCACAATAAGAATTACGATTGGAAAAGATACCACAGAAGAAGAGATTGATAAGTTAACAGAAGCGATAATAAAAAGAGTAAAAAAATAATGGTTAGAGAAACTAACCATTATTTTTTTATCTATTGAAAATGTCGCTTTCTTGAACCAATTCGAATGCGGGGATCGATTATACCATAAGTTAAATCGACTAAGAACATGGCGATTAAACTAACGGCTGTATATACGAAGGTCATCATAAGAATCATATTATAGTCGAAGTTACCAATGGTAATAGCATTAAAGAATAGTTGCCCCGTACCAGGAATCGAATAAATCCGTTCAACAATTAATGAACCGCTAAAGACAGTAAGCATATATGACATAATGGTAGGAATGACAGGAATAATCCCTGATCTTAATCCATGACGAATGATAGCTTGTCGTTTTGTGAGTCCTTTAACTCTAGCGAGGACGAAGTGTTCACTTGTAAGAACTTCGGTTAATTCACCTCGAACTAACCGAGTGATTGTAGCAATAGGTTCCACAACTAACGCGATTACAGGTAAAACTAAACCGGTAATTTGAATAACTCCTTTAAGATCACCAGCTGGATAAAGCGTTGGGAACCAACGTAAATAATAACCAAATAGTAATATAACTAAAAACATCATCACAAAACTTGGTAGTGATGCAAAAATGATGGTAAAAAGTGAAATGATATTATCTAAGCGTTTATTTTTGTTAACTGCAGCTATAACACCAAACATGATACCTAATGGTACATAGATGAAAAAGGCAATTAAGTTTAGTTTTATCGTCACTGGTAATTTTCGCAAGAAGATTTCGTATACACCAACATTTAGGTAAAGATCTGATAAGCCAAAATTACCTGTCGTTATAATGCGCTTTAACCACTGAAAATACTCAATAATTAAAGGAGCGATACGATCGATGGAGTTATAGTAGGTGCGCTCTTGAATTACGATAATCATTATAAAGATTACTGACATGAAGGCTAGTAAGATGATAAACATCCATACCAGTCTTAATAATATGTAGCGGATCATCGCTAATCTACTTCCTATTCTATATTTTTGCGAGCACTTTTATTGTATTAAATTTATATAAAAAAAACAATAGAACAAAAGGAATATTATTTTTTACATAATTTAAAATCTGTAGATTATTTATTTCTTACTTCTTAACTGTAAAATAATTTTTATATAAGAATAACCCTTCAGGTGGTGCTGTAAAACCACTTAAAGTGCGGTCGCCAGTTTCGAAGGCTTTGATGATAGTGTCAAATTCCCGTTCATGTAAACCGACTTCAATGAGGGTACCAACAATAATGCGAACCATGTTGTATAAGAAACTATTGCCTGTAACATAAATATTTACTTCTTTATCAGTTTCTATTATTTCAATATCATATATTGTCCTCACGGTATCCTTTTTACCTGTTCTTTTTGAAAAGGCTTGAAAATTTTTTTCACCAATAAAGAGTTTACTAGCTGCTTTCATTCTATCTACATCTAGTTTTTTACCTAAATTATATACATAATTACGTTCAAATAATGGTGGTATAGGTGAAGTATAGATGCGATAAAGATAAGTTTTTCTGACTACCCAATAACGGCTATGGAAATTAATTGGTGCTTCTTCTACACTTGTTACTACGATATCTTCGGGTAAATAGAAATTAAGTTTATCTCTTAATTCTATTAGATCAATATCGGAGTTAGTATAGAAATTGATAATTTGTTCAAAGGCATGTACCCCCGCATCGGTTCTAGAAGCACCAATGACTTTAATGTCTTCATTCAAAAATCTTGATATACAGGTTTCTAGTTTCTCTTGAATGGTATTTTTCGTATCCCCTAGTCTCTGAAAACCGTTGTATCGCGTTCCATCATAGGCAATGGTTAGTTTAAGATTTCGTTTCATACTCTCATCCCTCTTACAATAGTTAATACAAAAATTGGACTGTAATATTACAG
>JAAZCR010000172.1 GCA_012513195.1 Bacilli bacterium
CCATTATTCAAAGGAAAAGATGTAGCAGTAATTGGTGGTGGTAACTCTGGTATCGAAGCGGCTATTGACCTTGCTGGTATTTGTCGTCATGTAACTGTTTTAGAGTTCTTACCAGAGTTAAAAGCTGACAAAGTCTTACAAGACCGCCTTTACAGTTTACCAAATGTGACAGTCATTAAAAATGCTCAAACCAAAGAAATTACTGGAACTGATAAAGTAAATGGTATTACCTATATTGATCGTGCAACTGGTGAAGAACACCACGTTGACCTTCAAGGTGTCTTCGTTCAAATTGGGTTAGTACCTAACACTGAATGGTTAGGCGATACGGTAAATCGCAATCGCTTTGGTGAAATTGAAATCAATAATCGTTGTGAAACCAGCATTCCTGGTATTTTTGCAGCTGGTGATTGTACAACAAATCCATATAAACAAATCATCATTGCAATGGGTAGTGGTGCAACCGCCGCATTAAGTGCTTTTGATTACTTAATTAAAAATTACTAATATAAATAATAAAAGTCGATTGAATTAATCAATCGACTTTTTCTATTTCGGGTAAGTAAAAAGGTACTTTATTCCCAATTACAATCTGATCTTCAGTAACGAAAGCATCATATACGATAATCGAAACACCTTTTCGATAAGCTTCAATTAAAGCTTGGGTAAACCCTTTATCCATTGCTAAATGTGGAGTAAACATTTTGCATCCTTGCATCTGAATCAGGAAAAAGATAATTCCTTTATAACCATCTTCTTGTGCTTTTATTAGTTCATAAATATGCTTCGTTCCTCTATAAGTAGGTGCATCGGGAAACATCGCTATATCATTATGTTCTAAAGTTACACCCTTTACTTCAATAAAACCACTACTATCATTGTTTTCAAAGTAAAGATCAAAGCGGGAGTTACCAAATAAAACTTCACGCTTAATAGTTAAAATATTACCAATTTCAGGTATTTGACCATGTTTAATAGCTTGATAAACTACATTATTAGGTGCTAATGAATCAATATTTACTAGACGATCATTTTTATATACCGCTATAATAGAATATTTCGTTTTTCGGTTTGGATTATCATTTACTTCTAATAATACTTTCGCATCTGGAACTAATAATTCTTTCAATCTACCTGTATTTTTTATGTGTACTTGTTCTATTTGATAATTTATTATCACATCAGCTAAGAAACGGTTTAATTTGCGCACAAAAGTTCCTGATATAACCTGATTGTACTTCATATTTAACCTTCCATATTATTATTTATGATATGTTTCATTATTTATAATTTTAAAGGCTCGATATATCTGCTCAAGTAGGATAATTCGCATTAATTGATGGGGAAAGGTCATTTTAGAAAAGGACAATAATTCATTAGCTCTATTAAAAACATTAACACCTAGCCCATTTGACCCACCAATCACAAAGACAATATCGCTAGTAAGATAAGTCATATGGTTGGCAAAAAATGTAGCGAATTCTTCGCTACTTTTTTGTTTACCTTCAATCGCTAACGCAACAACATAATCACTATCTGTAATTTTACTTAGAATTCTTTTTCCTTCTATTTCTTTAACTTGATTTAATTCTGCTTCGCTTAACTTTTCCGGTGCTTTTTCATCATTTACTTCTATAATTTCAATTTTTATATAACTATTTAGACGTTTGAGATATTCATCGATACCTGAGGTTAAATACTTCTCTTTAATTTTACCAACACAAACAATTTTTATTTTCATAATATCACCAATCTAAATTATTGTTGGTTCAGTAATCTGGTATTGATGGGTAGCAATGAATTTAATAGAATGATAAAACTCAGACTTCGAAAAGATTTCTTCTACAGTTAAATATAATAAATCAACATTATTGGCTTCTTCACTGATATGTGCTAAATAAATTACCTTTGTATTTTTACCAACTACCCGCATTAAAGTATTTAACGCATCCTCATTACATAAGTGCCCTTTATCACCAATAATTCTCTGAATTAAACTCCAAGGTCGTTTAGTCATCATTAACATTTCAATATTGTGATTGGTTTCAAATATATATACATCAGCATCTTTAATGTATTCTTCATTTTCTTGACTTACAAAACCTGTATCTGTTAAATAAACGACTTTTTTATTATTTTCTTTTATTACATAACCAAATGGTTCATTTGCATCATGGCTTAATGGTATTGGTAATATAGAAATATCATTTAGATAAACTTCTTCTAGTGGCTCAATGATATTAAAATGTTCATAGGTAATACCAATTTTTTTGTCTGATACTAAAGCTTCATATGTTCCATGACTTAAAGCAACATATATATTGTGATGTGTAAGAACTTTTTCTAATCCTTGCACATGATCAGTGTGTTCATGTGTAATAAAGATTGCATCAATATCATTTAATGATACATTAACTTCTTTAAGTCTCGTATTTAAGAGTCGATAGGAAATTCCTACATAAATGAGTATCTTATTTTGATCTGTTTCTATTAATGTACAATTTCCTTTACTTCCACTTGCTAGAATCGTTACTTTCATGTTTTCCACATCCTTACATCATCTTATTGTATCATAATTCTCCTGGATTTTGAAATAAGATGAATAAAGAAAAAACTTCCCTTAATTTATATTTAAGGGAAGTTAACATCGAAACACTTGTTCGAATAATTATTCTTTTTAATTATTAACGAATGTATTCTAATCCACCCATGTAAGGACGTAATACTTTTGGAATAAGGATGCTACCATCTTCTTGTTGATAGTTCTCTATGATAGCTGCCCAGGTTCTACCTACAGCTAATCCTGACCCATTTAATGTGTGAACAAATTCTGGTTTAGCTTTTGGCGATCTACGGAACTTGATGTTTGCCCGCCGTGCTTGGTAATCTTCAAAATTGATACAGGAAGAAATTTCTTTATAATCGTTATAAGATGGTAACCACACCTCAATGTCATAAGTTTTAGCAGAACTAAATCCTAAATCACCTGCGCATAATTCAACAACACGATAAGGTATTTCTAAGAGTTGGAGGATATGTTCCGCATCTCGAGTAAGTTGTTCTAAAGCCTCATAAGAATCTTCAGGTTTAGTAATCTTTACTAATTCAACTTTATTAAATTGATGTTGCCTAATTATCCCTCTGGTATCCCGACCTGCAGCACCTGCTTCAGCACGGAAACATGGTGTATAAGCACAGAAGGATATTGTTAAATCATCACCATTGAGAATTTCATTACGATAATAGTTTGTTACAGGTACTTCAGCAGTTGGAACTAGAAAGTAGTTTTGATTATTATAGAGTTTAAATGCCTCTTCTTCAAATTTTGGTAATTGCCCAGTACCAGTCATGCTATCACGGTTGACAATAAAAGGTGGTAACTGTTCTTCATATCCATGGAGTTGAGTATGAACATCTAACATAAAGTTGATTAGTGCACGTTCTAATTTTGCGCCTAACTTCTTATAAATCGCAAATCGCGAACCAGTGATTTTGCCAGCTCTTTCGAAGTCGATGATGTCTAGATCTACCGCGAGGTCCCAATGTGGTTTTGGTGTAAAGTTAAACTTTGTTGGTTCACCCCATTTTCTTACCACTACATTATCATCAGAAGATGTTCCACGTGGAACATTTTTATTAGGTAAATTAGGCGTGTTTAACAAAATATTTTTAATCTCGTCTTCTATTTCTCTTAATCTTTCGTCTAATTCTTTAATTTTATTGTCATCAATATCCATTTCTTGTAATAATGGTGTAATGTCTTTGTTTTCTCTTTTATATATTCCAATTTGTTTAGAAAGAGTGTTCTTTCTTGCTTTTAGTTCTTCCACCTCCACGATTATTTTCCGTCGTTCTTCATCTAAGGTAAGAAAATTATCAAGATAACTAAAATCGTCATTGCGTAAGCTTAAACGTTCTTTTACTTCGGCAAAATTTTCGCGAACAAATTTTGGATCAAGCATATTCATCTCTCCTTTACTTAATATTTTACTTATTTTTGTAATAGTTATTATCCACAATGTTTATTAAACATAATAGATTAAAATAGAAACAAAAAAACTCGTCCCCACCTTAGGGACGAGTTTAAAACCCGCGTTGCCACCCTAGTTAGAGCCCTTACGACTCTCAACTCATAAAGATAACGGTTAACCCGAAAATGCTTTTCACATTTTACTCCAAGGTGGATTCGTAATATCATTATATCAGTTCGCACCAACCACTGACTCTCTTAGATAATGGATATTACTACTAGTCCTTGTCAACGTTCTATATTAAGTTGATATGTTATTATATATATTATTACTCATTTCTATATTTGTCAACCATATTAATGAAAAACTGCCCAATCTTTAAATCATCAGTTAATTCGGGATGAAAACTAGTAGCTAGTTGGTATCCTTGTTTTACAGCCACGATAACATCTTTATATGTGCCTAAAACCTCAACGTTATCACTTGCTATTTCAATGTATGGTGCTCTTATGAAAACCCCTACAACATCACCTATACCTTTTAAGTTAATCACATCTTCAAAACTTGCTACTTGTCTTCCAAAAGCATTTCGTTTTAATCTTACATCCAATGTACCAATATGGGTTGGATAACCTACATTTTCTTTTGCTAATAATACCATACCCGCACAAGTGCCAAAAACTGGTTTAGTTGCACAATAAGATTTTAACTTATCCATAAATCCATAACGATCAATTAAGTAACGCATGGTCGTGCTTTCTCCACCAGGTAGAACTAGACCGTCAATGTCGTCTAATTGTTCTGGTTGTTTTACAAGTATTGTTTCCACCCCTAATTTACTAAAATAATCTTGATGTTCTCTAAAAGATCCCTGTAGCGCTAATATTCCTATTTTCATCTTACCACTCTTCCTTTAATATTATTCCACACCTTATTTTAAATCATTAAAAAAGTTTGTCAATTGCTTAGTGTTGATTGTCTCTTAGTTAAACAAAAAATGTTCCACGTGGAACATTTTTTGTTTAAGATATATTGAATATGTTGATTATTTACCTCTTTCACTCATGCGGTCTTTAAATTCTAATGTCGTTAAATCAATTCCTCGCATTGGTTCGCCTAAACCACGAGATAAATCTACAATTCGATCATAATCTTGATAATAGGTCACAGCTTCTACAATCGCACGAGCAAATTTTTCAGGATTTTGTGATTTGAAAATACCTGAACCAACAAATACTCCATCAGCACCTAAATGCATCTTTCATGCAGCATCAGCAGGTGTTGCTACCCCACCAGCAGCAAAATTAACAACTGGCAATCTTCCTAATTTCTTTATTTCTAATAAAACGTGATATGGAGCCCCCAGTTCTTTTGCATAGACCATTAACTCATCTTCACGCATACCAATTACCTTTTGAATTTGTGCTTGCATAATGCGCATATGTCTTACAGCTTCAACGATATTACCAGTACCAGGTTCTCCCTTTGTTCTAATCATAGATGCACCTTCGGCAATCCGACGGCATGCTTCACCTAGATCACGAGCACCACAGACGAAAGGTACAGTAAATTCCTTTTTATTGATATGGAACATATCATCTGCAGGTGTTAAGACTACTGATTAATCGATATAATCTACACCCATAGCTTCTAGAAGTCTTGCTTCAACATAATGACCAATACGGCATTTAGCCATTACTGGAATAGATACAGCATTCATAATTTCTTCAATAATTACCGGATCTGCCATCCGTGCTACGCCACCTGCAGCCCGAATATCTGCAGGTACTTTTTCAAGTGCCATAACAGCCACAGCGCCAGCTTGCTCAGCAATTTTCGCTTGCTCAGCATTAACAACGTCCATGATGACGCCGCCCTTTTGCATTTTAGCCATACCACGTTTTACTCTTTCTGTTCCAGTATTTTTCATTGTATTACCTCCTCATTTTCCTCATTAATTATATCTCTATCTTCATTATAATCACATTCACCATTATAACAAGGTACAATTGCGACACTCGCAACAGATTGATCATCTTTTAAATTAATTAATTTAACTCCTAATGTAGCACGACCAGTGATAGAGATTTGGGAGATTGGTATTCTAATTATCATACCTTTGTTGGTAACAACTAGTAAATCAGAGTCTTCTAATGGTACAGCTCTTAGAGATACTAAGCGACCGTTCTTTTCAGTAATATTAATTGTTTTTACTCCTTTGCCACCTCGATTAGTTAATCGATAATGATTGACAGGAGTTAACTTTCCATAACCAAATTCAGATACTGATAAGATTAATTGTTCTTCGCTTTCAACAACATCCATACCGACTGCTGTTTCGTTTTCATCTAAACTGATACCAATAACACCTGCTGCAGTTCTACCCATTGCTCTTACATCATTTTCGTTAAAGCGTACCAATTTACCATTGGATGAGCCAATAATAATCTCTTTATTACCATCTGTTAAACGAACACTTAATAATTCGTCACCTTCATTAATGTTAATAGCCTTAATACCTGTACTACGAATGTTGACAAATTGATCTAGTTGAGTACGTTTAATTAAGCCATTTTTTGTCGCAAAAACTAAGAATTTGTGTGGATCAAACTCTTTAATCGCGATAATACTATTTAGTTTTTCACCATCTTCAAAGTTTAATAAATTAACAATCGGCATCCCTTTAGCATGACGTCCATATTCAGGGAAAGAGAATCCTCTTAACAGATATACTTTACCAAAGTTACTGAATACTAAGATACGATCATGAGTTGAAGTATAGATCATATGCTCGACATAATCATCATCATAAGTTGACATACCTTTAATGCCAACACCACCGCGATTTTGTGTTTTGTATGTATCTACTGATGTACGTTTGACATAACCACGGCTAGTAACTGTGATGATGATATCTTGTTCAGGTATTAGATCTTCGTCTTCAATATCATCTTCCTCAGAATCGACAATTTCGGTACGACGTTCATCACCAAATTTATCTCTAATTTCTGTTAACTCATTTTTAATAATTTCAATAACTTTATGTTCATCACCAAGAATCGCTCTAAATTCAGCAATTTGTTTTAATAAATCTTGGTATTCATTTTCAATCTTATCTTGTTCTAGACCTGTTAATCTTTTTAAACGCATATCTACGATAGCTTGTGCTTGAGTTTCAGTTAACTTAAACTCATAAATTAAATTATTTACCGCATCTGATTCATCAGTTGATGCCTTGATTATTTCAATAATTCGGTCAATATTACTTAAAGCAATCCTATACCCTTCAAGTATATGCGCTCGTTGTTCTGCTTTTTCTAAATCGTATTTTGTTCTCCTTGTTACAACTACTTTTTGGTGGTTTAAATAGTGAGCTAATGCTTGTTTTAAATTTAATACTTTTGGTTGATTATCTACTAACGCAAGCATATTAACACTAAAAGTAGTTTGTAAGCTAGTATGTTTAAATAAATTATTCATGAGTACTTCAGGATTAACATCTTTACGTAATTCAATTACAATTCTTATTCCTTGACGGTTTGTTTCATCACGTAAATCTGTAATCCCATCAATACGTTTTTCCTTCGCCAACTCAGCAATGCGTTCGATTAAACGGGATTTATTAACCTGATAAGGTATTTCTGTTATAACAATTGCACGTTTTTGCCCGTGCTCTTCAATATTATATTTCGCTCTTACTATGATGGAACCACGTCCAAACTCATAAGCCCGACGAATACCATTACGACCAATAATAACTCCACCTGTAGGGAAATCAGGACCTTTAATATATGCCATTAATTCAGTAACGGAAATTTCTGGATCATCAGCTAAGGCGATTAAAGCATCTATTACTTCATTAAGATTATGTGGTGGAATATTAGTCATCATACCTACCGCAATTCATGTAGAACAATTAACTAATAGATTAGGAAAACGTGCAGGTAAAACAACAGGTTCTTGTTCACTACCATCGTAATTATCACGAAAATCAATAGTATCTTTGTTTATATCACGAAGTAGTTCCATTGCGATTCTAGCCATCCGTGCTTCTGTATAACGCATCGCAGCAGGGCTATCACCATCAATCGAACCAAAGTTACCATGTCCATCTACTAAGGTATATCGATAGTTAAAATCTTGGGCCATCCGTACCATCGTATCGTAAATTGCTGCGTCGCCATGAGGATGATATTTACCCATGACTTCCCCAACGATACGGGCTGATTTTTTATGAGGTTTATCGTATGTATTTCCTAATTGTTGCATCCCATACAAAATCCGACGATGCACAGGTTTTAAACCGTCTCTTACATCAGGTAAAGCTCGCGAAACAATAACACTCATCGCATAATCGAGAAATGATGTTTTCATTTCGCGGCTGATGTTTACAGTTTTTATTTTTTCCGAAGCAACATTATTTACTTGATCCATTGTTATCACTCCTTCTTATTGTTCAAAATCTCATAAATTAAATATCAAGATTTTGAACATAGCGGGCATTTTGTTGAATGAACTCCCGTCTTGGCTCAACATCATCACCCATTAGGCGGTCGAACACTTGTTCTGCCTCATAAGCATCTTCTATTTTAACTTTAATTAATGTTCGCGTTTCGGGGTTCATCGTGGTTTCCCAAAGTTGTTCAGGATTCATTTCTCCTAACCCTTTATATCGTTGGATAGTAGGTTTAGGATTATCTGGGAATTCATTTAAAATCTTTTCTAATTCAGCATCCGAATATGCATAGGCAACCTTCTTGCCTTGACTTATTTTATATAAAGGTGGTTGGGCAATATAAATATAACCATGTTCAATTAACCCACGCATATATCTAAAGAAGAAGGTTAATAGTAACGTTCGAATATGAGCACCGTCAACGTCAGCATCGGTCATGATAATGATTTTATGATAACGTGCATTTTCAATATTAAACATATTCCCAACATTAGTGCCAATTGCTTGAATCATCGACACAATTTCTCTATTACTGAGGATTTTATTCATATGGGCTTTTTCGACGTTAAGAACCTTACCTCTTAGTGGAAGAATTGCTTGAAACTCACTATCCCTTCCTTGCTTAGCACTACCACCAGCTGAGTCCCCTTCGACAATATATAATTCTGAAATAGCAGGGTCTTTTGAACGACAATCTGCTAATTTAGACGCGAATCCTAACGAATCTAATGGGGATTTTCTTCTTGTTAGTTCTCTTGCTTTGCGTGCTGCTTCTCGTGCATTTAAAGCATTAATAGCTTTATCGATGATAGTTTTGGTATCAGTAGGATGCTCAATAAAATATTTTTCTAAGCCTTCTGAAAAAATAGTATCTGTTATCTTTCTAACTTCTGGATTTCCTAGTTTAGCTTTTGTTTGCCCTTCAAATTGAGGATTAGTGTGACGACAAGAAATAATCG
Organism: Bacilli bacterium; assembly: GCA_012513195.1. Lineage (GTDB taxonomy): Bacteria > Bacillota_I > Bacilli_A > Haloplasmatales > Haloplasmataceae > JAAZCR01. The sequence goes on from JAAZCR010000172.1 coordinate 9,387, forward strand.
CTGTTAATCCTTCTCTGACATCATCTGCAGTTAACGATTCATCTTTCTTGAATAAACCTTTATCTTTCGCAAATTGATTAAGTGTTCTAGTAAGAGCTTGCTTAAACCCTACTTCATGAGTACCACCATTAGGGTTAAAAATGTTATTAGTAAATGCATAAATCCTTGTATTATAATCATTACAATACTGTAATGCGATTTCAATTTCTATAGTATCGTTGCCATGTTCTTTTTGTCCATGTACATAAATAACATCTTGGTGGATTGTTTCTTTGCCTTTATTTAAATGTTGTACATATTCAATAATTCCCCCATTGTATTGGAAGGTTTCTTTACGGTGTTCATCGCGAAAATCTTCTAATGTAATTTTTAATCCTTTATTTAAAAATGCTAATTGACGTACATGATCACGAATTGTGATATAGTCAAAAATAGTAGTTTCAGTAAAGATCTCTTTATCGGGTTTAAAGGTAATCATGGTTCCCCTATCTTTTGTTTCACCAATTACTCTAAGAGGTGTTTTGGGGACACCACGTTCATAATATTGTTCATAAATTTTACCTTCGAGACAAATATTAACTTTTAAGAATTCAGAAAGAGCATTTACGACACTAGAACCAACACCGTGGAGTCCACCAGATACCTTGTAACTACCATTACCAAACTTACCACCAGCATGAAGGACTGTTAAAATGGTTTCTACAGCTGGTTTTTTAGTAATAGGGTGGATATCAACAGGAATACCACGACCATTATCTTTAATAGAAATCACATTATCTTTTAAAATTTTAATTTCAATATGATCGCAATAACCAGCCAATGCTTCATCGACAGAATTATCGACTATTTCCCACACTAAATGATGTAATCCACTTTCACCCGTTGACCCTATATACATTCCAGGTCGTTTACGCACTGCTTCTAATCCTTCAAGGACTTGAATATTTTCTGCAGTATAACTATTGTTAATTTTCTCCATCATGATCACCTTCTCTTTCATATACTTTCATATACTTTCGCATCTTTAATATAAAAGATTTCTGCTTTTTTGAGTAAATCTTTTTTAATTCCCGTAATATTTGTGGTTGTGACGAAAGTTTGAACTTTATCTTTAATACAATCTAATAATTGGGTTTGTCTTTGATCATCAAGTTCGGATAATACATCATCTAGCAATACAATGGGATAATGGTTAGTTTCTTCTTTAATAAAGTCAATAAGTGATAATTTTACCGCTAGGGCAACTGTCCGTTGTTGGCCTTGCGAGCCATATAATGAGGCATCGATGTTGTTAATATAAAAACGAATGTCATCTCGTTGAATGCCGAGTTGGGTAGTTGCTTTTTGTAAGTCTGTTTGATAATACTCCTTATACAACTTCAGGATGCTTTCATATGTCATGTTTTGCAATTGATAATTAGATTGATATTTAATTTCTAAATCCTCTGTAAAATTAGAAATATAATTATGGAGTTTCTTCGCAAAGATATTTAGTTTATCAATAAATGCGGTTCTTCTCTCGGTAATA
>JAAZCR010000173.1 GCA_012513195.1 Bacilli bacterium
ACTTTTAACCCACCATGCAGAGCCATACCATTACCAATGGCAGCCATCGCAAACTCTCTTACACCAAAGAAGATATTTCTACCTGAAGGATTTTCTGGTGTAAAGGCTGGTTCTCCTTTAATAATTGCTTTCGTACTAGCCGTTAAATCAGCTGCACCACCGATGAGATAAGGTATAACAGCACTAGCTTTATTTAAGCATTCATAAGAGTAGTTACGAGTAGCGTTCTTATGACCAAGTTCATAAACTGGTAAAACTTCTGTTAAGTCAACAGGAATTTCATCATTAACATATTGCATAAATTCTTGATACAATTCAGGATATTTAGTTTTATATGATTCTAAATTGCTTGTCCAATCTTTATAAGCTTTATTACCCCGCTTAATTACTGTTTCTTCAAAGTGATGATATACTTCTTGAGGTACTTCAAATTCATCATATGTCCAATTATAAGCTTTTTTCGCAACTACGCCACCATCTTTACCTAATGGCGCACCATGCACACTAGAAGTTACTTGTTTTTCTGCACCATAACCGATAATTGTTTTAATTTCGATGATTGAAGGTTTATCTGTCACGTTTTTAGCTTTTTCAATGGCATTATTAACCGCTTCAACATCAAAACCATCTTTTACTAATTCATAGTGCCAACCCATCGCTTCAAATTTACCTTTGATATCTTCGCTAAAGGAAAGGTGTTTTTCTCCATCAAGAGTTATATCATTAGAATCATATAGAACGATAAGTTTTCCTAATTGTAAGTGTCCCGCGATGCTAGCAGCCTCATTTGTAACACCTTCCATTAAATCGCCATCACCACATAGAACGTATGTATAATGATCAATAAGTGTAGCGTCTTCTTTATTAAACTTAGAAGCTAAGAATCGTTCAGCGATTGCCATACCCACTGCCATAGGAATCCCTTGACCTAAAGGACCACTAGTGGCATCAACGCCTTCAGTGTGTAAATATTCAGGATGTCCTGGTGTTTTGCTGTCTAATTGACGGAATGCATTAATATCATCCATTGTCACATTAAAGCCACTTAAATGTAATAAAGCATAAAGAAGCATTGAACCATGTCCAGCTGCTAAGACGAAACGATCACGATTAATCCATAATGGATCTTTGGGATTTACATTTAAATGTCTTGTCCAAAGGGTATATGCCATAGGAGCAGCACCTAATACAATTCCCGGATGGCCACTATCTGCTTTATTAGTTGCATCAATACCTAAAGCTCTTATTGTGTTTATCGCTAATTCAGTAATCATTACCAAAACCTCCGTATTAATCTTATCTTTAAAATTATATAATACTTCTGTCATTTTTTAAATAATTTTACAAATTTTTCACAAGAAATCTTTTATTTTACTAAAAATATGATAAAATTAAGTCGAAATCAAAGAAGGAGGAGAATAATATGCCAAGAAGAATTACTGATCTTTGTATCGCATGTGGTACATGCCAAGCAGTATGCCCAGTTGACTGCATCAGTGAAGGTGACATTTACAAAATTGATGAAGATAAATGCATCGATTGTGGTTCATGCCAAGAAGAATGTCCAACAGAAGCTATTATTGAAGTAAATAATTAATGTAAACAATAACTTCTTCCATTATGGAAGAAGTTATTTTATTAAACAAATGTTTGATTTTATAATTTTATTGTTATATAATGGGAATAAGAGGTGATAAGGTGAAAAAACTAACCAGGAAACAACAAGAAATCCTCAGTTTCTTAAAAGATTACATTGAAACCAATGGCTATCCACCAAGTGTTAGAGAAATCGGTAAGGCAGTTGGTTTATCCTCCACATCATCGGTACACTCCCAACTTAATAACCTTGAACAAAAAGGATATATAAAGAAGTCAGCCGAAACCTCGCGTGGTATAAGTTTAATCATCGATGAAAAACCGCAATTTACAACGATTCCGATGGTTGGTTTAGTAACTGCTGGTAATCCGATTGAAGCCATCGAAAATGTCACCGAATACTTCCCTATTCCCAACAATTTAATACATAAAGACGATGTGGTCTTTGCGTTAAAAGTTAGCGGTGACAGTATGAAGAATGCTGGTATTCTTGATCAGGATACAATAATTGTCCGAAAAACTGATGTTGCTCACAACGGCGAGATTGTCGTCGCCTTAACTGATGATAATGAAGCTACGGTAAAACGATTCTATAAAGAAAAAGATTATATCCGTCTTCAACCAGAAAATGAAGCGTATGAACCAATTATTGTAAAAAATGTGAGAATTGTCGGAAAAGTAATTGGTGTCTTCCGCAATTTGAGTTAAAAACCTTGTTTTTAACTCTTTTTTATTTTGGAAAATCATCTACATCAAGAATCATCAACTTATCAATATGTTCCTGATTTAAATATACTTTTAAGTCATGTTTTCTAATCATTTCTTCACAAATATTACGGACGAAACGACCATTGAATTCTAATTCAGGATGGTTATTCTTCGCTAATTCTTGCAGATAATCTCCAAAGCGTTTTTCGAGGGATTTGGTAAAAGAATATCCTCGTACTTTTAGTGTGGTTTTAAATATCTCTTTTAATTCGTCTAGATTATAATCTGGAAAAGTTATTTTAATTGGAAAACGGGATTCTAGTCCTTTGCTATACTTTAACATCTTCGTTATCTTATCTTCATAACCCGCCAATATTACAATTAAATCGTCATTGTTATCTTCAACAAACTTCACAATTATATCGATGGCTTCGCTACCAAAATCACTATAATCTTCATTATCAAACTATAAGCTTCATCGATAAATAATACCC
>JAAZCR010000174.1 GCA_012513195.1 Bacilli bacterium
GAACATAAACATAAATATTTAAAAGAACTTAGTGGTGGACAAAGACAACGCGTAGCGATTGCGAGAATATTAGTGATGAATGTGGATTTATTATTGATGGACGAGCCCTCAAGTTCTTTAGATGCATTAACAAAAGATGCGTTTCAAAATACGATGTTAGAATTATATAAGAAACATAATCTAACATCAGTTATCATCACACATGATATTGAAGAAGCAGTATATCTTGGTCAAAGAATAATCGTGATGAAAGATGGATACATCCATAGTATTATTGATAATGAATTTTATGGGGATAAGGATGCGAAAAAGACAATTCAATTCTATGAAAAATGTATTGAAGTAAGAAAACGATTGGAGTAATAAGATGAAAAGATTATATGGATTAGTTAGTTTCATTGTTTTTTGGTACTTAATTAGTCTTATTACGAAAGTTGTCATTCCCTATCCCCATGATGTTATTAAATCATTTATAACTTTATATCCAAAAGAATTACATATTCATACCCTAGCTAGTTCAAGAAGATTAATCATCGGCTTAGTTATTTCAGTAGTATTAGGCGTTCATTTAGGTATCTGGCTAGGATTATCAAAAAAGGCTGAAGCATTACTTCAACCGATTATATATATCTTATATCCAATACCAAAAGCTGCTTTATTACCAATCTTTATTATCTTGTTTGGGATTGGTGATTTAACTAAGATAATTCTTATTGTCATTATCGTAATTTTTCCAATCATTATAAACATTAAAGACGCAATTCAAGCTATTCCTAATGAATACTTCTATGTAGCTAAATCACTTAATTTAAGCAGAAGTCAAATGTATAAAGATATGTTAATTCCCGCAATCCTACCAAAACTATTCACTACCTTACGAATTAGCATTGGGATTGCGATTGCGGTGTTATATCTAAGTGAGAATTTTGCGACATTTGAAGGTTTAGGATATTATATAACTATTTACATGACTAACAAACTTAAACTCTTTTGTGGGATCTTAGCTTTATCACTTGTTGGATATATACTATTCTTAATAGTGGAATTCTTAGAAAAGAAGTTGTGTAAGTGGGTTTAAAAAATCTTAAATATTTTCAAAAAAGAAGTATGAATTGTTTCATGTAAAAAGTAAATATCATGAAGATAAGGTTCATGTTATACTTTAAGTAAAATATTATTAGTTATATTATATAGTAATTAATCTAAAAAGAAACTAGTTAAGTAATAGCAAATAACACTTATGTTTCAAATAGAAAAAAGCAAAAAGTTTATAGAATATTAGTAAATTAATTAGTCTTTAATAAAAATACTACTATTAGATGTGATGTATAACATGTCATTTTTGAATTAAAGTTGTTTGTAGCACCTCACAATAAAGTAATAATTACGATAACCATTATCTTATACGCCATAATGGTCTGACGAATGGACTAATTAATTATTTGACTACATATAGTCATCATGAACTTAATAAGTTTATATTATCGTTGAAATATAAATTATGGTAACTCATTAAGGATTTGTGAAAAAAGTGTTACATTTTCTAATACAATGGTGAATTTAGGCTAAAGATTATAGTGTAAAATAATTATATAAATTAAAAGAGTAATAATGAAGTTAATAAATTATATACAATATACATTGTTTATATTATTCTAAAAATACTAATTATAATTATTAATAATCGCATCATCTTGATGCGATTATTTTTATGTTTGATTAAAATGTTTTTGCATTTATGATATAAGATAGTGTAAAATATTTTGTGTAAATAGAAAAGGAAGTCATCCTGTGTTAAAATAAAATTTGGAAAAAAAACACTATAACACAGAAAGGATGACTTCCATGTATAA
>JAAZCR010000175.1 GCA_012513195.1 Bacilli bacterium
CGTGGTATTGGTGAGAAGACATATGAGGCGATAAAAGATGATATCTGTTGCGAATGAGATGCTGTATGTTTTATTTGGTGTTTGTGGGTTATTCTTTTATTTAGATAATCATCATCCTTTAATTCTTTTATTCTTGGTATTGTATATTTTATATTTATTAAGAAATCGCTTTAAAACGTTAATTATTCTAATTATTGTTGGAAGTATCTATTTAATAAATTATAAGTTACAACTTGAAAGATTACTTAAATATGACAAAGATAAAATTATTACATGTACAGTTGTATCTTTTCCGCAAGAAAAAGAAAAGTATACCCAGTTTTATTGTAAGAGTAGAAACTTCAAATATCTAGTGTATGATAAAAGTATTACTAATAATATGCCTTTAGGAACAGTTATTCAACTTGAAAATAACCTCCAACTAGTAAAAAATAATACCATTCCTTATCAATTTAATTATCGCAAATATTTATTGTCACAAAAAATTCAATATGTTAATTATGTTGAAGATGTAAAAATTACTAGGATGAATAAAAGGATAGATTTTAAACTAATCAACACCTTACATAGTTATTATCAAGATACACCAAACAAAGGATATTTACTCTCCTTTATCCTAGGGGACAAAAATGCTTTAGATAATGACTTTAATGAAGCTACGCAATTTCTCAATATCTCACATTTATTTGTGGTTAGTGGTTTTCAAGTTGCTTTTTTGTATTTAGTATGTCACATTATGATGAAGTATCTACATATTACTAAAGAAACTAGTAAACTAATTAGTCAAATAATTATAATTCTTTTTTTAATTATTAATTGTTTTTCAGTTTCAATCTTTAGAGCGGTTATGTTAATAATCTTAATTGAGTTAAAAAATAAAAAGCATTTACCAATCGATAACATCCATATTTTAAGTATTATATGGTTAATTAATTTATTTGTTAATCCTTTTGTCATGTATAATAGTGGCTTTGTCTTATCTTATTTAATTACTTTAATCCTCTTTTTAAGTCGGATCATACTCATGCATAAGAGGTCATATATTATTAGTATTTATCGCGTTAATATAATTTGTCAGTTGTTTGCGCTTCCCATTACAGCTAATTTTGATTTTCATTTTAATGTCCTTTCAGTATTATTAACTCCTCTTCTCAGTTTATATTATATCTTTGTTATTTTTCCATTTACCTTAATATGTTTACTTTTTAAACCATTAAGTAAGTTATTATATTATGGTTTTAGTATATTTGACCAAATAATCTTAAAGTTAGCAACAATTACTTATTTTGATTTAAATGTTGGTGTTTTTACGGAAACTAGATACATTATTTATTATGTTTGTTTATTTTTTATCTTTCGCATGTTAGAAAACAAAAAGAAACCAATTTTATTAATTATCTTATTAACAATAAACATTAGTTTCTATCATAAATTAATATTAGTTGATGAAGTAATTTTCTTCGATGTTGGACAAGGCGATAGCACATTTATAAATGCTGAAACTTATAACTGTCGCGCCTTAATTGATACAGGTGGAGCTCGTAATTATAAACCAGGTAATACCACTATTAAATATTTATCAAGTATACAGATAGCTAAACTTGATTATTTATTCA